>SHZU01000007.1 GCA_009692115.1 Gemmatimonadota bacterium
GCAGCCATTTCTCACAACCTCTCAAGAGACTACTTTGAAACAGGCTTCGTTCTCGCGTCAGTCAACGCTCGCATGACCGCTTCAAGCGGTCCCTGCTTGAACCTGATTCGCCAAAGGCTCGCGAACAGCATGGCCAAGCCGCAGAACATGGCCGAACAGAGCAAGGCAAACTGCAAGGTCTGATTCTCTAGCCGCCCGATCACGTCGAGCACACCCATGCCGACCACGACGTGGGCCACGTAGAGTGTCAGTGCAAGCTGTCCCGTCGCCACGAAGGGTCGGAGCCCCTCGACCTCTCCCATGGCCACCCGGCGCCACGGTCCTCAGACGCCGAACCAGGTCGGCGCGATCCCCGGCGTTGTTGACGGTCTTCATTTCCAATCCCGGACCAACCGCTCGGCAATTCGGCCCTCGGTGGCTTCGAGTTCGAAGAAATCGCCGGTGTTCTGGTTGGTGAACACCGCCACGATCAACGGCCCGCCCGGATAGAAAATGATGCCGACGTCGTTTCCAGCGTACGGTGGCCAGTCGCCCGTCTTGTGGCCGATCGATACGCCCGGTTTCCAGGCCAGCCGCTGCGGCAACCGGGAGCTGGAGAACTGGCGGAGCAGCATGTCCACCATCAGTTGGCTGTGGGCCTTGTCCGCGTACTTGGCGTCTTTGATGCCTTCGAGTAACTGGACCATCTCCCGGGCCGTGGTCCGGCCCAGCCACTTGGTGGAATCGCCCTCGAGCGTGAAGCTCCGGGCGGAGCCGGCGGCGTCCCGCGGAAACCCCTTGGTGAAGACTTCAAGGTCCGTCATCGCCGCGTTCTTCGGATCGGCCCGAACCCAGACTTCCCGGAACAAATCGCCAGTGGTGAACTTGAGCCGAGTTTGCTTGAATCCGAATTTGGCCAGGGTTTGATTGACGCGGTCGACCCCGACTTTCTTGATCAGAATATCGGTGGCGGTGTTGTCGCTGGTGATGATCATCTGCTCGACCAAATCCCGAATGGTCGGGTTGAGGCCAACGTCGAAGGTCTGGATCAAGCCGCTGCCGGCCCGCTGGTCTTCGGCGCGAACGAGGTACCGGTCGGTCAGTTTGATCTTGCCGGCCTCGACGTCACGAAACACCTGGATCATCACCGGGAGCTTGATGACGCTCAGCGTATTCATCGGAACATCGCCGCGGACGTCGATCGTTTTGCCAGACGGAATGTGCTTGGCGTAGATCGAGCTCTTGGCCGTGAGGCCATCAAGCATCTTGGCGACAGCGGCCTGAAGGGTCTGCGCCGCCACTCGGGGAACGAGAAGTACCAAGCCGAGGGACACCAGTCTCATTGAACGGATCATCGGGCACCTGCCATTGGGGTAGCCTGCTTGGCCGCCTCGGCGATGGGCTGGAGGGCGGCGGTAAAGTGACGGACGAACTGATCCAGGGTTTCCGGAGTCATCGCGGTCGATAGAACATACATCTGGCGGGCGGCCGCAAACACACCCCGGTTGAGGAGCGACAAGTGCATCAGCCGGAGGAGCCGCCGGTCGCCGCGGTTGGCGTCGCGGGCGTTCCGGAGCGGCGCTGCCATGAAATGAAGTTGGAGGACCGAGCCAATCCCGGCCACGATCCCATCGATGCCGGCGGCGTCGAGGGTCTCATTGAGGCGAGCCCGGAGGTCGTCGCCGGCTTGGTTGAGCCGGGTCACCGCCTCGCGGTCAAAAAGCTCCAGCGTCTTCTGGCCCGCCGCCATGGTGGCCGCGTTGCCATTGTAGGTGCCCGAGTGGACGATGGCGCCGGGCCGAGTCGGGTCGTAGGTGGCCATGATGTCGGCCCGGCCACCGAAGGCGCCGACGGCCAATCCGCCCCCGATGATCTTCCCGAAAGTGGTCAGATCGGGCCGGATGCCGTAGCGCTCCTGGATCCCGCCGAAGCCGAGCCGGAAGGTGATGATCTCGTCGAGCACCAGCAGCACCCCGCACTCGGCGGTGACCGCGCGGAGGCCTTCGAGGAACGCGGGCTCGGCCGGAATGGCGCCGGCCGCCCCCATCATCGGCTCCACGATCACCGCGGCCAACTCGTCCCGGTGCTTGCGGATCAGCGTCGCCGTGACCTCAAGGTCGTTGAACGAGCCGAGCAGCACTTCACTCAATGCGCCCGGGGAAAGACCGGCCGTGGCGTTGGTCCCGTACGGCGGTGCCATGGCCACGGCCACTTGGTCGTGGGAGCCATGGTAGCCACCCTCCATCTTCATGATCTTCGGCTTGCCGGTGAACGCCTTGGCGGCTCGGAGGGCAAACAGGGTGGCTTCGGTGCCCGAGTTGCAGAACCGGATCCGCTCGACCGACGGCACCCGTTTGCGGAGCAGTTCGGCCAACTGAACCTGGAGTTCGTTGGCGGTACCATGGACGGTGCCCTGACTTGCCTGCGTCACCATCGCTTGGTGGACGGCCGGATGGACATGACCGTGGAGCAGCGAGGTGAAGTTGTTCAGGAAGTCGAGGTACTCGTTGTCGTCGGCGTCCCAGAGCCGGCATCCCTTGCCCCGGGAAATGAACAGCGGGTAGGGCAGGTGGAAGGTGCCGGTTCGGGTATCGCCGCCGGGCATGACCCGTTGGGCGCGCTCGAAGAGTTGCCGCGAGCGAGGAGTGCGGCTCTGGAAGAGGGCGAGTTGCTCGTGGTCGAGGGCGGCGATTGGGTCCATCGGGATCTCGAGGTGATGAGAGGACTCCTGAAATTGTACTGCTGAAGAGGGTGCGGAGCTAGATGGTGGACACTAGCGGGCGGGGCGTTGGGGGCCGACATTGGTTTGGGACTCGGCTTGAACACACTGTCTCTTGAGGTTTCTATGCGTTTTCTGTTGGCGGGCGTTTGCGGGTTGGTTTTGGTGACCGAGGCCACGGCACAGGTGGATTATTCGCGGGCGGACCGCCTGCTGTCTTGGAACACCAGCCGGTTGGTCTCGGGCGACTCGGTTCGGCCGCAGTGGTACCCGGACGGCAACCGGTTCTGGTACCGGAACAAGACGGCCACCGGCGCCGAGTACGTGGTGGTCGACCCGGTCCGCGGCAGCCGGTCGTTGCTGTTCGACAACGCTCGTCTGGCGGCCGCCATGACCGTGGCGCGAGACACGGCGTACGATCCGAGCCGGCTGCCGTTCGCTTCCTTCAAATTCGGCAACGACGGCCAGAACGAACGGGAAATCGAGTTCACCGCAAGCCGAAAGAAATTCGTCTGCGACATTGCCGGGTATCGCTGCGTCGTGTCGGATACCTTGCCGAGCGAGGTGCTGTTCGTCCTGTCTCCCGACAAGAAGTGGGAGGCGTTCATCGCCAAGCACAATGTCTGGGTCCGGCCCCGCAACGGCAAAGACTCGACCCAGCTGACGACCGACGGGGTCGAGTACTGGGGGTACGGGCTCACCATGCCGCGGCCCAGTGACTTGGTTCGACCAGTGCTGCGGCGTCCGACGATCCGATGGTCGCCTGACTCGAAGAAGTTGGCGGTGTGGCGCCAGGACGAGCGGCGGGTCGAGCAGATGCACTACATCTCGATGACGCCGCAGCGCCCGAAGCTGTACAGCCAGCCCTATGCGCTGCCCGGCGACAGCGTGGTCCCGGTCCCGACGCTGCACCTCATTGACGTGATCACCAAAACCAATGTCGAGGTTCGGCAGAGTCCGGTGCCGACGCAGCTCAATACCACCGGCTCGGCCCGAGACTCCGTCTGGAATGAGGCGAGCGACAAGGTCTACCTCGCCGCCCTTTCGCGGGGGTCGAAACGAGCCTGGCTCACCGCCGTCGATGCGGCGACCGGGTCCCAAACCATCGTGGCCAGTGACAGCATGGCCACCTACGCGGAGTGGTCACCACCGACCGACCCACAGACCTGGTACACGAGCCGGGACGGGCAGGACATTTTCTGGTGGTCGGAGCGTGACGGGTGGGCCCATTTCTATCGGTACGGCGCCGACGGGAAGGTCAAGAACCGGCTGACCGAAGGCCCCTGGTTCGCGAGCGCGATCCAATACGTGGATGAGGTTGCCAAGCAGGTCTACTTCACCGCTCGCGGCCGCGAGGCCGGGCAGTTCTGGTACTACGCCAAGCTCTACCGGGTCAACTACGACGGCACTGGCCTCGTGTTGCTGACGCCGGAAGACGCCCACCACGACGTCGAGTTCTCGCCGAGCGGCAAGTATATCGTGGACTCGTACTCCCGGATCGAGACGGCTCCGGTGACGGTGCTCCGCTCGCCGCTCGACGGCCACGTGATCCGGACGCTGGAGACCGCCGACATCAGCCGGCTCAAGGAAATCGGCTGGCAGCCCGGCCGAGTCTTTACCGCCAAGGCGCGCGACGGGGTGACCGATCTCTACGGGGTGATCTACCTGCCCCCCGGGCTCGACAGCACCAAGAAGTATCCGGTCATCAACAACATCTATCCGGGCCCCCAGGTTGGCAGCGTCGGCGGCTGGAGTTTCAAGTCGGGCGGCGAAGCCTTTGCCCTGGCGCAACTCGGTTTCGTCGTGCTCCAGATCGATCACTTGGGCACTCCGATGCGATCGAAGGCGTTCCACGACAACTACTACGGCAATTTCACCGACAATGGGCTGCCCGATCATGTCGCGGTCATCAAGCAACTCGGCGCCCGGTACCGGTTCCTCGACGTCGATCGGGTCGGGATCTTCGGACACTCCGGCGGCGGGTTTGCCTCGGCCGACGCGATGTTCCGGTATCCGGACTTCTTCAAGGTGGCGGTGTCGTCGAGCGGCAACCACGACAACCGGAGCTACAACATCTATTGGTCGGAAAAGTATCAGGGCTTGATGACGCGCGACACGCTCCGGAAGACCGACAATTACGAGAGTTCCGCTAACGGGACCTATGCCAAGAACTTGAAGGGCAAGCTGTTCCTGATGACCGGTGACATGGACGACAACGTCCATCCGGCCATGACGGTGCAAGTCGCCGATGCCCTGATCAAGGCCAACAAGTCGTTTGATTTCCTGGTGCTGCCGAACCGGGCCCACAGTTTGAACGAGCCGTATGTGATTCGGCGGCGGTGGGACTACTTCGTCGAGCACCTGGCTGGAAAGAGGCCGCCGGAGAACTTTGAGATCGTCCGGCCCACCGAGCCCTGGGCCTCGGCGCCGGTTCCATGACCACCTATGCCAGGAAACTCGGGCTCTTCAGCGGCACGATGGCGGTCATCGGCGGGATCATCGGCTCGGGGATTTTTCTCAATCCCCCAATCGTGGCCCAGCGGGTCGGGACCAGCAGTTTGGTGCTCGGCGTCTGGGCGTTAGGCGCGGTCGTGGCGATTGCCGGTGCCTTTATTTTTGCCGAGTTGGGGCAGCGGCTCCCGAAGGCGGGTGGTCAGTACGCCTATTTGCGGGAGGCGTTTGGTCCGTTAGCCGGCTTCATGGACGCGTGGGCCATGCTGCTGATCATCGCGACCGGGGCGATTGCCGCGGTGTCCTATACCTTTGCCACCTATCTCTCGTCTCTGGCTGGTCTCCCGGCCGCCGTGATTCCGTACCTCGCGGTGGCCGCCATTTGGACCCTGACGGCCGTCAATGTCCTTGGGGTGGCCTGGGGCGCCTGGGTTCAGAACCTGTTCACGGTCCTGAAACTGGCGGCCATCGGGGTCCTGATCGTCATTGCGTTCCTTGGGGAAACCCAGTCCCTGCCGGCGGCGGCCACGACAGTCACCGCGCCGACCAACCTCTGGTTGGCGGTGTCGGCCGCGTTGGTCCCGGTGTTGTTCTCGTATGGGGGCTGGCAACAAACCAACAACATCGCCGAAGAGTTCATTGACCCAACGCGGGTATTGCCAAAGGCCATTCTGGCGGGAGTGGCGGTCGTCGTGATGGCGTACTTGTTGACTAACATAGCCTACCTCAAGGCGCTTGGTCCCGGTGGGTTGGCGGCGAGCCGGGCGCCGGCGGCTGAGACGATGGCGGTATTCCTCGGTCCCGCCGGGCAGCGGTTCATCAGCGCCGGGATCGTGGCGTCGACGTTCGGGTTCTTGGGCCTGACCATTCTGGCTGCCCCGCGGGTGTATCAGGCCATGTCTCGGGATGGTCTGTTCTTCGATTGGTTTTCGAAGCTGCATTCCCGGTATCAGACCCCGACGGCGGCCTTGGTATTTCAAGGTGCGTGGGCGACGGTCCTCGTGTCGACCAACGCCTACGCTCAGCTCCTCGACTATGTGGTCTTTGCCGATTGGATCTTCTTTGGGTCGACCGGACTGGCGTTGGTGGTGATCCGTCGCCGGACGCCGGCAACCACCGGCTTTCGGTGTCCGGCGTTTCCCGTGACCGTCACCATCTTCGTGGCTGCGGCGGCGTATGTCGTGTTCGGCTCGATCCTATCCAATCCGGCCAACGCCGTGCGGGGCGCCCTCCTGCTGCTGCTCGGCGTCCCGGTCTATCTCTGGCGAGCCCGGGTGTTGGCCGCCGCTCGTTCCTGACCGGTCAACGGACCGGCACCAGCGGTAACACGATTCGCGACGGCCGACTCGCGTCCCGATAGATCGCCACCCGGGGCGGCGGATTCGGGATGACCTTCCTGTGGGTGTCGCGATCGGCGCCTTGGACCGTGACCCGAATCCGGTGCCCCGGCCGGAACCGCTTGGCGGTCGGGAGCAGGTCGAACACCAACTCGGTCGGAGCGTTCGGCAGCGGCGTGGCTTCACCGACCTGGCTCGAAGGCCAGGGGAGGCCGAAGTTCTTGAAGGGCGGGGTTCCGAGTTTGCGGTGGGAAGCACGGAGCACACCCTCGGTTACGTAGGTAGACCGCCCCGACGGCTCGATATCCTCGAGATAGACCACGGCATCGACGTCGCGCGCCGATGACGTTACCCAGAGATGGATCACCGGGTGGCCGATCACTTCGAGCGGGTCGGTGAGGACCGCCGTCGTGTAGGTGAAGCCCTTGGCGTCGTTGGCGGCCAAATCAGGGTAGCCAATGGCCCCGCCGTAGGTGTTGGCCCATCGGTTGCCTTTGCCTAACGTTGCCGTGGTATCGATGACTTGGCTGTCGGCCGAGACCAGGGTGACCGGCGGCTCCCGCATCAGTCGCCCGGGCTTCCCTTCCCGGAGGTAGAAGTTGGTCGGCTTGGCCTCCACCAGGGGCCAATGCCGGGCGGTTCGCCATTCCCGGCCCGCGGGAGCATCGATGACGTAGTACTTGATCGGAGGCTCCCGGTCGATCCCGTTGTCGACACCCTTGAGCCAGCGGTCGAACCAGCGAATCTGTTCGGCTGCGAGGTTGAAGCCATCGGTCTGCCCGTGGAACCAGGGTCCGACCACGAGTTTCTGGGGCACGGTGAGGTTGGCGAACCAAAGAAAAGCGTCCCGCGGAAAAGCGTCGTACCAGCCGGCCAATCCGTAGATGGCCACCTTGGAGGCATTGATCTGCTTGAGATAGGAGGCCGGCCCCCGCTCGAGGAAGATCGGCGTGCCGGACTTCTGATCGATACTGTTCCGGTACGGTACCCCGCTCCACATCTCATACATGTCGCGATTGACCCGGTGGCCCACGATGGCCGAGTCTCGGAGGACCATTCCGTTCGGCCCGTCGACCGGCGCGACGCCTTGGAAGTTCATCGCGCCCCAGGTGAACTTCTCGCCGCTGTCGAGCTGATGGGTCAGGCTCTGCCACTGGCTGAAGAAGTCGTCCCGGAACACGCCCCCCGGGTAGATCATCGGATACCATTCGAACACGTACATCTCGGGGAAGATGGCGGCGAGGTGCGGCGGCGCGGTGCTGGCCGTGAAGAGTTGGGTAATGCCGAGGTACGACCGGCCGACCATGCCGATCTTGCCAGTGGACCACGGCTGCGCTGCGAGCCACTCGGTGACCTCGTAGGCGTCCTTGGTTTCCTCGGGCATGAAGAAACCTTGCTGGGTTCCGAACGATGCTCCGCCACCCCGGGTGTCGACGGCCGCCACGATGTAACCTCGGTTCATGATCTCAGCGGCGCCCCGCCCGAATCCCTTGACGTAGTCGATCAAGGAGTCGTTTCGGAAGAAGGCCCGGTTGTACCGGTGGTGAGTCCAGACGACCGGGAGTTTCTCTTGGTGGAGGACCCCCGCCTTGGTGGGCCTGAGCACATCGACGGCCAACCGAATGCCGTCTCGCATCGTGACATACTCGGAGGTCCGGCGGTAGCCGTCGTAGCTCGATGTCTGAGCGCCGAGTGAAGCGGGAACGATGGCCAGGGCGAGAACGAACCAGCACCGACGGATCATCGAAGACCTCCGAATTGGACCATGGACACCCAACCTACATTACTCACTCGACCCCTTGGCGCAAGACGGCTAACAGGTCCTTGCCGTAGCGGGCCGCCTTGGCCGGCCCGATCCCGTAGATCCCCTCAAGTGTGGCCAGATTTCGCGGCTTCAATTCGGCGAGCTCCCGAAGGGTTCGATCGCTGGCGACGACATAGGGCGGCACCCCACCGGCTCGGGCCAACTCCAGCCGCCGGGCTCGGAGGGCCTCGAACAGCGCCGCATCGGCAGGATCGAGGGCCGGGTCGGCGGCGGCTTTCCGTTTTGACCCGCTCCCTCCGGCCCGGGTCTTGGGCCGGGCGGTTTCGTCGGGAGGCAGCAACACCCGAACCGGCCCGTCGCCAAACAACACGACTTTGCCGGCCGGTGTCAGCAAGACCATCGGCCGGTCGCCGGTGGTGAAATCGACCCATCCGGCGGTCACGCAGCGCCGGAGGAGTGAAAGAATCCACTCTGGACTCTTGTCCCTGAGGATGCCGAACGTTTTGGTGGCGTCGAGGCCGGAGCGCGCCAATCGCGGATCAGGCAAGCCCGCCAGCAAGTTCAGCGCGGCCTGGAGCCCAAATTTGTCGTGAGTCCGCGCCACGGCGCTCAGGGCCTTCCGGACCATCGTGGCGGTGTCAGCCGCGTTGGCGGCTTCCGGTTCGTCGAGCGCCGTGCAGGTGTCACACCGCCCACACCCTGCCAGCGTCTCGGCTTCGTCGCCGAAGTACCGGAGGATGGCGTCGTGGCGGCAAGTGCCCCCCTCGGCCCAGCGCATCAATTCCAGAAACATCGACCACCGATGCTGGACCCGGGCGGGGTCGGGGGTTTCGCCTTCGTTCGGCGATTCGAGCAGCCGGCGCCGAAGGGGAAGATCACCCGGGCTCGTACAAAGGAGACCGATGGCATCGGCGCCGTCCCGCCCGGCCCGGCCGACTTCCTGATAGTAGGCCTCGATCGAGCCGGGAGGGGCCAGGTGAATCACTGCTCGAACGTCGGCGCGGTCGATCCCCATTCCGAATGCGTTGGTGGCGACGATCACTTCGAGCTTGCCGTCTCGAAACCGTTGCTGGGCTTTGGCGCGGACCCCGCCGTCGAGCCCGGCATGATAGGCGGCCGTCCGCCATCCTGCGGACTTGAGCCGATCGGCCTCCTCTTCGGTTTTCCGGCGGGTTGGGGCGTAGATGATCGCGCGGCCCCGGTCGGCACCCGGGGCCCCGATCGCCTCGCGGAGGGTTTCGTCCACTGCTCGGGTTACCTCCACCGCGGAACGGGTGTCTCGAACCCTGAGGCCGAGATTGGGCCGGGCAAAGCCGCGAACCAGCTGCGGGGTGTCGGCCGGGAGGCCAAGCCGGGCCAGGATCTCGTCGCGGACGATCGGAGTGGCGGTGGCGGTGCAGGCCAACACTCGGGCGCTCGAGAGGTCGGCCACCAGGTCGCCGATCTGAAGATACTCGGGCCGGAAATCGTGACCCCACTCGCTGATGCAGTGCGCTTCGTCGACGGCCACGAGCGGGCAATCGAGATCGCGGGCCAGTCCGCGGAACCCGGGAAAGGCCAACCGTTCAGGCGCGACGTAGGCAATGGCATACTCGCCCCGCGCCAGGCCCGACATCCGCCCTCGAACTTCCTCGGAACTCAGGGTAGCCGCCAGGAAGGTGGCGGAAACCCCCATGGATTGGAGCGCGGCCACCTGGTCGTGCATCAACGACACCAGCGGCGACACCACCAGCGTCGTGCCGCCGAGGACCGTGGCGGGCAGCTGGTAGATCAGGCTCTTGCCCCCACCGGTCGGGGCCACGAGGAGGAGCCGGCGTCGCTGAATGATGGTCTCGACCGCTTCCCGCTGCCCCGGCCGGAATTCCGCGTAGCCCAAGCGGGCCAACGCGGCGTCGAGATCGGGAGTGGTGACGGTCATGGGGGCGCAAACATCGCCGGTTCCGCCGGCGAAACGCAACCGAGGTTCCGATTTACGCGATTGCGCGCCGAGGGACATCGGTGCCATCAAGTCCCATGTGGCGGGCCCGGTTGGGCCGCCCGCCGGGCCTCGGCGAGGTACCCAGGCTGGAGATCGAGCAAGTGGCCGAGTTTTCGGAACAGGTGGCTCTCCTGATCCGCGACTCGCCCGTCGGCGAGCGCGACACCCCACATGATTTCCGCGAGCACCATCCGCTGACCCACGTCGAAATGCTCCCGAATCACCCGGGTAAACCGAAAATCGTCGATGGATTGCTTCTGTTCGTGCTCGGCGAGGGACAAAATCTCCGCGATCGTGGCGGGATCGAGATTGAAATGGCGCACCAGCGCCGCCTCGACCTGAGCCCGCTCCGCCGGGGAGAACTCGCCGTCGGCGTGGGCCAGTTGAACCAGCAGGGCGGCGGCCGCCACCTGGATCTCTGGTGGCCGGGAGGCCGGGGTCGAAGTCAACGGCGCCGCGGCCTGGCCGGTGATGAGTTCCTTGAGAGTGCGGAGCATGAGATACCCTGACCACTAAGTAAGGAGAAATCGAATCTGGCTGACTGCTTCGATAGCGGAAGCCAGCCGCGCAGCACCGGTTCCCTGAATTTCAACCGGCTTGAATCCAAACTCGCAGAGGGTGTCACGGAATTCTGCGTGGATTGCGGTTCTCTGAGCCGGCCGGTCCCGAATGCCGTCGGCAATCCAACCCAGGTCGATGTCACAAAGCAAATAGAGCGAAGGAGGATAGCGGCGGATCGTCGCCCCGATCCAGGACGGGACCGCGCCATAGTAGTGTCTGGCGTATACCACGGTACTCACCAGATCCGTGTCGAACACGATCAGCCCACCGCCCTGACCCGCCAGGGCGGCCGGCTCGGCGGCGGCTTGGCCTCGGGCAATCGGCTCGACGTCAGCAGCCGTCAACGGTCGACCCTTGGATTCCGCGTACGTTCTGGAGAACTCCGGAACCCAGGGAGTGCCGAGGTGGCCGGCCAGGGCCTTGGCCAAGGTGGTCTTGCCGGTCGATTCCGATCCGGTCAGGACGATGCGACGAGGGACCGGCGCCATTGAACCAATCCGCTGACCGCTAACCCCCAGAACACGGCGTACTGGATGGCGGTCAGGTAGTCACCCCGACCCGCAAAGAACGGCACCGACACCGTGTTGACCCCGATCCACACCCACCACGCCTCCACATACTTCCGGGCCATCATCCATTGCCCGAGCATCGACACCACCGAGATCGACGAATCGAGATACGGCTCTTGGCCCGGCGTGAAGCGATCGAGTGCCCAGCCGAGTCCGAGCGATCCGCCGGCCGCCACGGCCGTGAGCCCGAGGCCCATGGCCACTGACAAGCTCGTCACCGGAAGGCCTTTTCGAGTCTCCCCGCCGCGAAGCCAGTGATACCACCCGTAGAGCGAGATCACAAAGAAGAAGACCTGCAGGCCCATCAGCGCAAACAGCTGGTCCTTGAAGAAGAGGTAGCTGTACAGTCCGACGTTGACGAGCCCGGTGGCCCACCCCATCACGTTCTGCCTGGCGTTCAGATACACCGAGATGAGGCCGAACCCGACGGCAACGGTCTTGAGGATCGCGATAGTGGTCACCGGACGACGGAACCCACGGTGTCGTGGTGACCGTTCAGAAATTGGCGAAGGTACGGCCCGATGTGATTCCGCGATTCGAAGCCGGCAGCCCTGGCGGCCCGGTCTTCCTCCTCGGCCGACACCTTCGACGGCGCGGCGTAGTACTGGAGGTCGCGATAGAACCCGATGGTGAACGAATCCCAGGCCGCGCCGGTGATCTTCGTGGAGATGAAGTTACCGGCCCGGCCGATCCGCCGGAGAAAATCGTTCTCCATGGCCCGCTCCGCGCCGAGCAATTCCGCCACACCTCCGATCGGCACCAGCAGCAGGATGTCCCACTGGTCACCTTGGGCGTGCCGCATTAACACGGGCCGAGGTTCGCCCGCGGCCTCGAAGACCGGCATCCGGGCTTTGACGGCGTCGATCAGACGGAGCAAGTGTCCCGGGGCCGCTCGCATGAAGACGGCCTGATAGGCGGTTCCGGGTGCGGCCGCGAGGGTTGCGGCAATCAGGAGCGACGTCAGTGGCGGCATGAGGTCAGTCGTCGTCGAAGGGTTGGTCGCGCCGGGTTTCCGGCGGGCGGTATCCGGTCAGTCGGCGGAGCAGTTCGGTTGGGCTCTTGGCAACGACCAGCCGGCCCCGCTGGGTTTCCGTGAAGAACCGATCGAGCACCGGATCGGGCGCGAGTCCGACCAACTTGGAATAGTACTCGCCCTCGTCGAGGAGGCCGAGCGGCTGCTCGGTTCCGCGGCCGCCGGTCTGGTCAAAGGTGTGAAGGGCGGCCTCGATCGAATCAAACCCGCCGGGCAAGGCCAGGTAGCCGTCGGCCAAGGAGGCGACGATCGATCGTTGTTCCTCGAGTGATCCGGCCTCCCGCCGCTCGGTCAAATCCGGCCGGACCGGGACGCCCGATTCGACGACGACCCCGATCAGGCGCCCGGCGGCTCCGGCTACCGCCTCCGCCACCGCCCCGGCGGCGCCGACCGCCGATCCGCCGAACACCAGGGTGATCCCGTTCTCGCCGAGGAGCCGCCCAACCCGGTGAGCCACACTCCGCTCGTCGGGCGTCGCCACCTCGGCTTGGCTTGTGATCACCGCAAGGCGCCGAATCATCGTTAGGCGGTTGCCTCGAGGATCCAGGATCGCATCGGGCCGCGGACCGTGCCGCCCGCCATCAGCGGCGCAAAGGTCTGGTCGGCGGCCCGGACCAGCCCCGCCATCTCGGCTGCGGTCAATTTGGTCAGCATCGGTCCGATCGGAGTGCCCGAGAAGGCCCGGAGGGTTTCCGGAACGCCTCCTTCGAAGACCAGGTCGTGGGTTTCATCGACCACCCCGGCCGACTGGAAGCCGACGCCCCGGGCCCGGCCGGCCAGATCCTCGCCGGTCCACCTGGGGAACGGAACGTTCATGAAATCGGCGAGCTCAGGCAGGTCCGCCAGACGAAGGGCCTGCTGGAAGGCAAAGAACACGGAGCAGTCTTCCGGCGGGCACCAGACGCTCAGGCCGAGCCGCCCGCGTGGCGTGAGCACCCGGCGCATTTCCGTCAACGCCGCTCTGGCATCGGGGAAGAACTGCAGTCCCTGCTGGCAGGTGACGACGTCGAAGCTCTGGTCGGGATACGGCAGTGGCGCCGCCGGGGAGAGCGTATAGGCGATCGGAGCGCCGTCTTCGACCTCCGGCTTCGATTCCGCCCGGGCGATCATCGCCGGTGATGAGTCTGAGGCCGCGACGATTCCCTTTGGCCCGAGCGATCGAGCCAGGACCCTGGCCACGGTGCCGGGCCCGCAGGCCACGTCGAGCGCCCGGAGTCCGGGTTCCGGCGCCAGCCGGTGCACCAGTGCCTCCGCCCACGGGTTGAACAGCCGGGGCACCAAGAACTCGTCATAGCTGGTCGGGACCGATTCGTCGGTAAACCCAAACTCCGCGGCGCCGGTCACGGAATCGGCTCGCGGTTCTTCGGGACAATGACCGCCGGGACGTTCCGGGCTCGAATCGTGGCGTTGAACCGCTCGACGTCGCCTCCGATGATCTGCCTGACCCGGGCCGCGATCGGCGCCCACTCCTTTTCGAGATCATCGAACCGGGTTCGCATCCCGACGGTTACCGGCGCGTCGGTGCCGTCGATGGCCGCCACCAGATTCAGGTATTGGTCGTTGAGCCCGTTCCGGAAGTTGATGACGTCCTGGAAGGTTCGGGCCCGGGCGTTGATCATGACTCCTTCGACGGAGTCGATGGCCGCCGTCAAGGCCCGACCGGCGGTGGCCACCGAATCGCCGTCCGGTTGACCGGTGGTGCGGTCCGTCAACGCCTTGACCTGGTCGCGGATCGAGCGGAGCGTGATGATCCGGCGATGTATCTCGTCGATCCGCTCGTAGGCCCGGGCCAGCGCTTCTTGCTGACCCCGGATGTCGGCGGGGGAGGGATTGGTCCGCGGGTCCGCGACGACGTCGACGCTCTTGGTGGCGATTTCCTTTCCGATGGTGAGGCGGACCTGATAGCGGCCCGGCGCCACCCGGTAGCCGGTGGTGGCGGTTCCGGCTTCGGCCCCGAACACCCCGGCGAGCCGGGTGGGTGGCTCGCGCCGGAGATCCCAGATGACCCGGTTGAATCCTGACTTGATGGTGAGCTTGCCGCCCTCGGCCGGTTTGGCGTCGGTGGCGAACGTGCGGACGACCGCGTTCTGGGCGTCGAGGATTTCAAGCTTGGCGATCGTCGCGGTATCGAGGGTCGGAGCCCAGAACGAGATCAACGCGCCCTGCGGCGCGTTCTTGCCCATGCCGGGCACGGTGCCGTTACTGCCGAGCTCGGTGCGGACCGTGGTCCGGGGCTGGAACAGTGTCAGGCCGGTGGTTCCGCCGGCGGCGATCAAATTCCGAATCGGGGCAATGTCATCGAGAATCCAGAATGCCCGCCCCTCGGTCGCGATCACCAAGTCGTCTTGGTGAACCCGGATATCGGTGACCGGTACGTGCGGCAGATTGAGTTGGAGCCGTTGCCACGCGAGGCCGCCGTCATAGGAGACGAAGAACCCGGTCTCGGTCCCAGCATAGAGCAAGTTCCTGACGGTTGGATCTTCCCGGACCACCCGAACCGGATCGCCGTCCTGGAACCCGGTCACCAGCCGAGTCCATGACGCGCCGTAGTCGGTGGTCTTGAAGACATGGGGCGTGTTGTCGTTCCACTTGTGACGGCTCACGGCCATGAACGCGGTGGCCGGATCGAATGTCGACACCTCGATCATGTTGATCAACGACTCGGGCAAGCCCTTGGGCGTGACGTTGTTCCAGGTTGTTCCGCCGTCGCGAGTGACCTGTACCAGTCCGTCATCGGTGCCGGCCCAGAGCACGCTGGCGTCATGGGGCGACTCGGCCAGATAGTAGAGCGCGCCATAGACTTCGCCGCCGGCCCCCTCGTTGGTAATCGGGCCGCCGCCGGCGCCTTGCTTGGTGCGGTCATTTCGGGTCAGGTCGGGACTGATAGCCACCCAACTCTGGCCCCGGTCCGCGGAGCGGAACACCACGTTGCTCCCGTGATAGATCACCTTCCGGTCGTGCGAGGAGGTGACGATCGGACTCGACCAGTTCCACCGGTACTTGGTCAGATTCGAGGGCTCCGCCAAGCCGAGATACGGGTACGCCATCACGTTGCGGTCGGTCTTGAGCACCCGGTCGTACTCGCTGATGATCCCGCCGTAACAGTTGCCGTAGAGGTACCGTGGGTTGGCCACATCGAATGCCACGTGGGCGCTCTCACAGCCGCCGGCGGAGTGGAACTCTTCATTGCCGATGCCGGGGCCCATCACCGCATTCGGCATGGCCACCGACGAGTTGTCCTGCTGCCCGCTGTAGAGCCAATACGGGTATTGGCTGTCCACGCTGACCCGATAGAACTGGGCCGTCGGCTGATTCATGATCGACGACCAGGTGACGCCACCCGTAAACGAAATCGCCGCCCCGCCGTCGTCGGCCTTGGCGAGGTTCATCGGATTGGCGGGATTGATCCAGAGATCGTGGTTGTCGCCGTGGACGTCGGGCAGGGTCGTGAAGCTCTTCCCGCCGTCGATCGATTTCATGACCGGGGCGTTGATGACGTAGACGACGTCCGCGTTGGTGGGGTCGGCGGTAACCCGCATGTAATACCAGGGCCGGGCATGGAGTACCCGGTCGCTATTGACGAGCCGCCAACTGTCCCCGCCGTCGTCGGAACGGTAGAGGCCTCCTTGCTCGGCCTCGACGATGGCCCAGACCCGGCTCGGCAGGGTCGCCGACACGGCGACGCCGATCTTTCCCATGAGCCCCGGCAATCCCTTGGTCAGGCGGGTCCAGGTGTCGCCCCCGTCGGTCGTCTTCCAGATCCCGCTGCCCGGGCCGCCGGAGCGCACGTACCACGGGAGCCGCTGGTGGTCCCACATCGAGGCGTACAGCACCCGGGGGTTCGTCGGGTCCATGGTGAGCTCGCTCGGGCCGGTCAGTGAATCGCCGGTCAGGAGGAGCTTCCAGGTTTTGCCGCCGTCCAGGCTTCGGTGCACGCCGCGGTCCCGGCTCGGGCCCCACCGGCTGCCCTGAACGGCCACATACACCAGGTCGCTGTTCTTGGGATGGACGATGACCCGCGCAATGGTCCGGCTTTCCCGAAGGCCGGGAAGATGATTCCAGGTCTTGCCGGCGTCGGTGGTCTTATAGATACCGTTGCCCCAGGACGACGATACGCCACGAACCGGCGCTTCGCCCATGCCGGCATAGAGCACGTTGGGGTCGTCCGGCGCCAACGCCAGCGCTCCGACCGAGCCCATTTTCAGCTGGCCGTCGGCAATCGGCCGCCAGTTGGCCCCCGCATCGTCGGTTTTCCAGATCCCGCCGCCGGTTGCCCCCATGTAATACACCAGCGGCTGACCGGGGACCCCGGTAATGGTCGTGGCCCGCCCGCCCCGGAACGGGCCGACGTTCCGCCAAGCCAGGCCGTTGAGCAGGTTCACGTCCGGCGGAGGCGCGGGTGCCACCGAGGGGGTGGGCCGGTTCCGCTGGGCAACCGCGACCGAGGGCAGGGCAAGGAGTGACAGGGTGGCAACGATACCAAGCCGGAATGACGGCCGGAGGGACATGAGCGGAGGATCTCGTCTAAAGGGTGTAGTAGCCTATCGACGAGGGGCGTTAGGGGCTAGGGGCCGGGGCAACTTCCCCGGACCCCATTTTGGGTGTTGCCTGCTACCGCTTGAGCTCGGCCTGGACCCGGGCCAACTCGACGTCGAGGTGCTCCAGGTACCGCTCCGCTTGGCCGACCCGCTTGAGGCGGGCGTCGGCTTCTACCAGCGCCGCCAATTTGGCGAGCGGTTCGGCCCCGATCAAGCCGCACATCCCTATCAAGGTTTGGGCAATCCGTTGGGCGGCTTCCGCGTCGCCGCGGCCCACGGCCTCCCGGAGGTCCTGAATCCGATTCGGCGCATCGGCGGTGAACGAGGCAACGAGGCGATCCGCCAGCATCCGGCCCAGACCCTCTCGTTCGGGGGCGATCTGCTCCAGGAAGGCGGTGCTGTCGGCCGGGATTTCGGCTAGGAGGCCGGCGGGTCCCGCCGCTTCCAACGCCTGGCGAACCTCGTGGAACCCGGTCTCAATGGCGCCGCGGGCATGGTTGAATGCGGCGAACGCTACGACGGCCGCCCCGAGCTCCAACCGGAGCACTCCAAACTGAACCCGATCGACCTGACGTTCGAGGACCATCCCGATCCCCCGTCCGAAGGCCAGCCCGCATCCGCTGAGGATTACCGAACCGAGGGCGGCTCGGATCCACCGATCTTGCCGGCTCGCCACTAGGAGGAACCCGCCGAGCCCCAGTCGGAGACCGCCCTCGACCGCCCGAATTTCCACGTGATCGCGGGACCCAAGCCGGAGCGAGAGGAAGCCCGCCATCTCCACGGGATTGACGAGAAACGCGAGCCCCACGATGCCCAGGTACAGGCGGCAGAATCCCGCCCTAGCGCCTCCGCAGCGGGGGACGGGCAGCGGCCCCGCTGTCGGGAGCCGCGATCACCGCAATGACGACGCCACCGTCGCCGAGCGCGAATTGGCCGTCGGGGGGCACTTGGACGTAGAGGTCGCGGCCACTCTTGGTCAGCGCCGGATACTGGCGCCCGACGGAGGCCATCATCGGAGCGAGAAAGAACTCCGGAAAAGGACGTCCGTTGACGTTGAGACCCCGGAGCCAGAATCGCATTAATTCTCGGCCGGTTCGCTGGACGATGATGTCGGCGGCGACGATCGTATTGGGACTGAACCGCGCCGCGAGGGGGCCGAGGAGGGCCCGGGTTTCCGGCGGCAGGTCGGCGAGGCGACCGGACACTTCGATGTGCGTCGAGTCGATATCGATGGCGATTCCCAGGCTGTCAGGAACCGGTCCGGCCCCGAGCCGGGCCAACAGGTACGAGGCCCAGTCACCGCCATCGATCAAGGCGGAGGGTTTGGTCCGATCCACAAAGACGGAGTCTACCTGGGACGCGGCCCGACCGACCCCGGCGTTCGAGAGCCGGCCTAGGGCCGGGGCGGTTTGGGCCGTCGCCGCTTCGGTGGCGACCAGCAATCCCAGCAAGACCCATTTCATCCAGGTTGTGGTTCCTCACTCCGGGACAATTGCCACGCCAGCAGCACGGCACCGACCGTCACGCCGATGTCGGCGAGATTGAAGGTCCAGAACCGAATCGATCCGATGCCGACGTCGATGAAATCCACCACCCCGCGCGGCGACCGGATCCGGTCGACCAGATTGCCGACCGCCCCGGCGATGACGAGGGCGATGGCCAGCACTTTGATCGTGTCACGGTTGGTGCTCTTCCGGTACAGGTAGCCGAGGACCCCGATCTGGATCAGCACGATCAGGCTGATGATCGGCCGCGATTGCTCTCCGAGGGAGATGCTCATGGCGGCCTGAGGGTTGTAGGCCAGGGTCAAGCGAAATACATCCCCGACCACCGGCTCGGAGACCCACGGCACCAAGTGGGTCTCCGCGAGGTCTTTGGTGCTACAGTCGGCCAAGAACACCAGGAGAACGACCGGCCAGAAAATCCTGGCTTTGCGGGCGATCGGCATGGGTTCGAAGATCCCAGGGTCGCCCGGGGAGGGAAAGGGCGGTCAGCCGATGGTGGTCCGGAAGGTCGGAACCATGCGGGCTTTGGTGGTTTCTTCGAACCCATAGGCCAGTTGTATCAGGCGGCCCTCGCTCCACGCCCGGCCCACGAACGACAAGCCGACCGGCAGGCCGCCGATCTGACCCATGGGCACCGTGATGTTCGGATAACCCGCTACCGCGGCGTAGGTTGAGCTTCCGCCGGTGAAGCGATCGCCGTTGACGAGGTCGATCGGCCAGGCCGGCCCGGACGTGACCGAAATCAAGGCATCGAGCCGGTGCTGGTTGAACCGCCGATCGAGGCCTTCGGTCCGAGCCAACCGCCGGCAGGTGGCCAGCAGGGTCCGGTACTTGGGGCTCGAGAGCGGGCCCATCTTGGCGGCCAAGTCGAATGTTTCCTGGGCAAAGTGGGGCATTTCCCGGGTCCGATTGGCCAGATTGAACGCGATGAGATCCGCGAGTGTCCGGTGCTTGGCGGTGCTGCCTAACGATCCGAGATAGGCCTCGACGCCGGCCTTGAACTCATAGGCCAGGACTTGCCATTCCGCCGCGCCGAGTGGACCGGGATCGGCCAAGTCCACGGAGTCGACGATGGTGGCGCCGGCCGCCTTGATCGCCGCGATGGCCGCGTCGTAGACCGCCTCGGTCTTGGCGCTGATGTTCATGTGCTTTCGCATTACGCCGATCCGGGCTCCCCGGAGGCCGGCCGGATCGAGGAACCGGCGATAGTCGGTCTCCGAGTGCCCGCGGCTCGCGGTGGTGGCGGGATCGCGCGGGTCGACGCCGGTGAGCGGGCCAAGGAGCGCGGCGGCATCGGCCACGCTCCGGCACATCGGGCCCGCGGTATCCTGGGTATGGGAGATCGGAATGATGCCGGCCCGGCTCCACAGCCCAACGGTCGGTTTGATGCCCACCAACCCGTTGATCGAGGACGGACAGACGATCGAGCCGTCGGTTTCGGTTCCGATGGTGATCGTGGCCAAGGCGGCGGCCCCGGCGGCCCCCGACCCGGCGCTCGATCCGCAGGGGGTCCGGTCGAGGACGTACGGGTTCTTGGTCTGCCCGCCCCGGCCGCTCCACCCGCTCGACGAATTACTGGACCGGAAGTTGGCCCACTCACTGAGGTTGGTCTTGCCGATCAGAACGCATCCGGCGGCCCGGAGCCGGTCGACAATACCGGCATCTTTGGGTGCGATCGATCCCTCGAGGGCCAACGAGCCGGCCGTCGTCTGCATGCGGTCGGCGGTGTCGATGTTGTCCTTGATCAGAATCGTGATCCCGTGCAGCGGTCCGCGAACCCGTCCGGCCCGCCGCTCCTGATCGAGCGATTCCGCGATGCCGATCGCTTCCGGATTGACCTCGATGACGGAGTTAACCGCCGGACCGCGCCGGTCGATGCTCTCGATCCGGGCCAGGTACATCTCGGTTACCTCACGGGCGGTGTACGCTCCGGATTGCATCCCCGCTTGGAGTTCGGCGACCGATGACTCGGCGCTGGGCATGCCGAGGTTGGACGTCGTCCCGACCAGCACCCGAGCGCCGAGCACCGATCCACTCACGCCCGCCACGAAATTGCGCCGGTTCATTTGCCACTCCTGTTAGTCTGCCGAAGAGTACCGTGCTTTTTCACGAAGGTGAAGCCCTTCATGGCTTCTTTGCGGGACAGAGGCGATAAGTCGGCTTGGTGCGCCACGAGGTACTGGCGAACATCCTCAGGGTTGGCCTTGGCGTGCTCCCGGAGGGCCCAGCCGATGGCTTTGCGGAGCCAGAACTCAGGGGCCTGGAGTGACGGGGCAATGCAGTCGTGGAGCAATCCGACGTCGGTTTGTTCCCGAAATCCGACCTGACTGATGATCGCGACCCGGCGGAGCCAGATGTTCTCGTGCCGGGCCCAGGCCCGGAGCGTCGGCTTGACCCGGTCCGGATAAGTGGCGAGAAGCACGGCCACCCGATGAGCCAGGCTATCGACGTAATCCCACCAAGCCCCTTCCTGGATCATCCGGCGACACAACGGCAGGGAGGCCAGGGAGATGAACCGCTGGTACGGCGGGTAGGCGGCCAATTCGATGGCGGCGTACCGCTCTTCGCGATGGGTGGCCAGATCCCAGAGCTCGGCAATGATCCGGCGCCAGTCGGCGGCCATGCTGATGGGGTGGGCCTCGAACACCGCGCCGCAGATCTTCCGAAGTTCCGGGGCCGCCACTCCGTAGAACGGCATCTCGGACTTCATGTAGGCCTTGGCGCCGGCGGCTGCCCTGGGGTCCTTGTGTCGGGATAATTGAGCCCGAATTGCCTTGGCGATAGGACTCAGTTCCGTTGGCATGGTACGGTCCAGGAAAGAAATGGGTGTTCTAGGGGGAGCCGCAATAAAAATACCTTGGGCCCGTCCAATCAGGTACGCCTGATTGGCTGGCAAGGTGCCTAAGGGGCCGCTACCTTGCCCGGCGGCGCCTACCGGAGGATGCAATGCAGGCAGAGAAGGGGTTTCTTGGAAGGGCGTTCTGGGGCGGTTCCTGGCCGCCTTGGTTTTGGTGTACGGCACCTTCAACCCCGAAGGCTTTTCCTTCTTCCATTGGGCCTTGAACCCACTGGTTCAAGGTCAACTGGATCTCGTCCGCCAGCAACTGCCCATGAAACTGTTGGTCGGCCTGCTGTTGGTGGCGGTGTGGGTGTTCTTCCTGCAGGCCACCCGCCGGTCGATCGGATGGACGGGCGCCCTGTTGATGCTCGGGATCCTCGGCGCGTTGGCCTGGGCTTTGATCGACTGGCACGTTCTGAACCCGTCCAGCAGCCGGGCGGTGGCTCATGTCGTCCTCGTCGCCCTGGCGCTGGTGCTGACGATCGGGATGTCCTGGTCGCATGTGACCCGGAAGGTGACGGGCCAGGTCGATACCGACGAAGCCTAGGGATGCCCTGCCCCCTCCCGGGCTTCCCGCTCAAAGCGGTTATCGAGATAATAGTGTTGGCCGCGGCGCCACGCGGCCCATGAGGTCAAGCCGTACACCACCGGGAACAAAAGACTCCACCGTTCGAACTGGGTGACGTGGATTCGCTCGTGAGCCAGGGTCCGGTTCAGGGTGGCCTCGTCCACGGCGAGCACGGCATGGCCCACCGTGTATCAGTCGCTCGACCACGTCACCTTGATCCGGGATTTTCTGCTCGATCCAGGCCGGTTCCTCCGGCGGCTCGAGGGGTGACGTCTAACAATCAGGTCGTCGGGACGAACGGGGTCAGTTCGGGGGGCCGCTCGCCGATCAGGACGGCGCCGTACCGGCAGGCCGGGATGTAGGGAACGGGCGCTTTGGCGCATTGGGCCTCGCGCTGGTCGAAATTGGGAAAAAGAATCCCCATTTGCTCGCCGATGGCGGTGTAGCAGGCCACCGCCAGGGCCCGGTCCGTAAGCCGGGCGCAGAAACTCAGGCCCTCATCCGGGAGGGCGGTGACGTCGATCAAGTTCTTCACAACGCCGACGAAGCACCACGCTTGGTACTCCGGGCTGCCCTTCTCGCACTGCTTGATGGCCTTTTCCTGGTTCCGCACCACATAGCCGCTCACGAAGGTGCCGACGCCTTGGTAACAGGCCGGCCGCATGCCGAGCGGCGCCCGATCGCACGCCTTGGCGATCTTGCCGAAGTCGGCCCCAACGATTTCGATGATGATGCCCGCCTGCATCCCGTAGCAGGCCGATTGGTACTTCGGGGCCAGGGCGGAGCAGGGGTAGAGCGGATCGGCCCGGTTCCGGGCCGGAAAGGAGTCGGCCGCCATGGCGTTCATGTCGTGACCGTCATGGTCCTGCTCTTCGGCGGCGGCCACCGCCGGTTTGTGCGGATGGTGCGATTGGCCCCGGGCCGCGACGATGAACTCCATGAAGGCTCCACCATAGCAGGAGGCCGCGTCCCACTCGCGGACCAGCCAATCGCATCCGGCCAGGGCTTTGGGCAGGTGCATGGCCATGTTGCTGACCAACCCATGTCCAATGCCGTGCACGCACTGAAACCGGAGCCAGGCGTTGGTGGCCGCCGAGTTGATTTGATTGCAGAGGCCGTAGACGGTGGTGCTGTCGGTGCCTTGCGCGTCGAGATAGGCCTGGACCACGCCATGGTAGCAGCCGGATTGGAACAGCCCGGTGCAGGAGTCGTACACCGGGCCGACGGCTTCGTCGGGGGTCCACGCATTGATCCCGACCACATGGGTCAGGTCGTGGCCGTACTTCTGGGTTTCGGGATCACGCTGGCTGATGATGGACAGGCCGTCCATGGCGAGGCGGACGTGCTGTCGTGCCACAGTGGCGAGGAGCAGTTCCTCGTAGCAGGCTTTCCGGCGTTTGCCGAGCAGGAATCGGCAGCGATTGATGGCGAACGCCGCGTAGCCGGTGGAGTCTCCAGTGAGTGCGACGTCGACGACGGCCTCGATCGGGCGACCGCCGAGACCGGGCAGGATCGAGCCGTGCTCGCGGAGGTCGAACGCCCCGGCGGTGAAAACGAGAGCGACGAGTCCGAGGGCGGCGAGGAACTTTCGGAGCATAGGTGAACGATAGCCGGCCGGGTTCGCTCGGTCCGACGGACCTATTTCTTCTTGGGCGGCCGTCCGCTGCGCTGGACGGTCTTGAGCCAGGCCATCGCCTTGTCGAAGGCCTTTTTCTTGCCGCCATTGCTGACATCGCCGAAGAAGGCGGTGAACTTGGGACGGGTTCCGCTCGGGGTTGGGCGATACCCAAAGCGGCAGAACCAGCCGAAGGTCCGGGTACTCGCCTGGTCGATCCGCGAGATACCGGGAACCTTCGAGGTCGAGCGCGAACGGGTCTTGGGGGCTGCCTTAGACCGGGTCGAAGGTCGACGAGTTGCCATGATTCGTGGTCCGAATGGTTAGGTGTGAATGGATGCCGACCCTATTATGCGCCCAATTTCGCCATTGCGGAAGGGGGGGGATTTTGGGGGCTCCGGCGGCGCTATCCTAACGCTCGGATTCCGCAAGCCCCCCCTCGATATCCGCCTAACTGTCCTTGAGGTACTGGTCGAACCACTCCAGGAGATCGAGCAGGACCTGTTTCGAGTTCTCCCGCCCGCCCACGTAGTAGGTCTCCCCCGGGTAGACCTTGTATTTGACGACCTTGTTGAGCCGGTCGAGGGCATGGACGAACTCGAGGGAGGCCGGGATCGGGTAGACGCCCGGCCGCCACGCCTGGGTAACCCCGTCGCCATGGAGCACGAAGGCCGGCGTGGTGACCGCTGCCGCCGAGAAGATCGAGGAATTCCGCCGGTAGACCGCGGCGCTGTCCGGGTAGGGGCCCCATTCGTAGGCATTGAGCTTCGAATGCTGAAGCTCGGTGTTGTAGCTCTGAAAACCGATCCAATCAGCGTAGCCCGATTGGGGCGCCGCCGCCTGAAACACCCCGGGCGCGTGGGCGATGGCTCCCATGCTCATGATCCCGCCGTAGCTGTTGCCGGTAATGCCCATCCGGGAGGCCTGGACGTAGGGGAGCGTCTTGAGCAAGGCCACACCCTGGACCACGTCCCGAAGGTCGCAATGGGTCCAACACGGGTTGTTGGCGTCCTCGAAGGCCTTCCCGTAGCCGGAACTGCCCCGAATGTTCGGGGCCAGGACGGCGTAGCCCATCTGGGCCAGGAACTGGGCCTGCGGCAAGTAGGTGTCGCTGAACTGTCCGGTCGGGCCGCCGTGGATGTAGAGGATACCGGGGAGCTTTTCCCCCGGGCGGATCAGGGCCGGGCGGTAGAGATAGCCCGTGATCGTGAACCCGTCGCTTTGATAGGTGACTTTTTCCGGAGCGATGAGGGTCTTCTCGATTTCCGGGGTGATCGACGTGGTCAGGGCCTTGGTCGCTCCCCCGGCCGCGGCGACGAGATAGAGATCCGCGGGCCGGGTCGGGGTGGCGAGTGTAAACGCGATCTTGCTCCCGTCCGGAGACCACTCGGGTGAGGCGGCCACCCCCCGGGTGACCGGCACGACGATCCGGGCGGCCCCGCCGGTTGCCGCGACGATTCGAAGGTCTTGGGTTCCGTTGTGGAGCGACGCAAAGACCACCGAGGAGCCGTCAGGCGACCATTTCGCATCACTTTGGTCGGCCGCTTCCGGGGCGAGTTGCCGCGGGGCCCCGCCGTCGAGGCCGGCGACCCAATAGTTGATCCAGCCGCTTCGGTGCGACCGGAAGAGGACCGATTTCCCATCGGGGGAAAGCAGCGGATATCCGAACCGGGCTCGGGGGCTCATGGTGCCGTAGTCGAACAGGTCTTGATCGGTGGCGATGACTCGGGACGCGCCTCCCGCCGCCGGTACCATCATGATCTCATGGTCGGCCCAGCGGTCGTCCGAGCGAATGTAAAGCAATGACCGGCCGTCGGGGGTCCACACGGGGTAGGTTTCGTAGCGTGGGTCGCTGGTAACCTGAAGCACCTTGCCGGTGGCGACGTCGACGCTCCAGAGGTCGAATTGACCGTACCGCAGGGCCGAGAACGCGATGGTCTTCCCGTCCGGCGACCAGCTCAGGGCATTGATCCGGGCGCCCAGATTGGTGAGCCGGCGGTCGGTGCCGGCCGCGAGATTCCAGAGCCAGATCTCGGGGTTGCCCCCCTTGTCGCTCAGGTACACGAGGACGTCGCCCCGGGGAGCGAGGCGGACGAGTCCGGTCGCGATCTCCCGGGTGACTCGGACGGGAGCCCCGCCATCCACCCCCACGCTCCAGATCGCCCCCCCGCCGAGCGACGACGGATAAAGAATCCGGCTCCCATCCGGGCTCCATAGCGGCCCCTCGCCCGCCACCAGCGACCCCACCGAAACCACCCGCTCCGCCACCGCCGCCGCCTGGCCGAGCGCCGAGCGCCGAGCGCCGAATGCCGAGATCACCACGAGCCCCACCACGATCCGTCGCATCATTGATCCCTCAGGTATGCGTTGAAAAACTCCACCATGTCGAGAAACATTTGTCGTTGATTGGTTGGGTTGTTGACGTAACAGTTCTCGTTCGGATACGTCCTGTAGCTGAACACCTTGTAGTAGCGTTCGAGTCCGTCCGCGAATTTCTTCGAGGCGTGGGAGTTGGGGAACCGTCCGGTGCCGTGAACCAGCATGACCGGTGTTTCGATCTTGCTCACGTCATAGTACGGCGAACTGCGCTGGTAGAGCGCTTTGGTCTCGGGTGACAAGGGTCCGTACTCGTAATCCAACAACTTGACGTGACGATACTCCTGCTCGGTGTAGCAGTCGATCCAGTCGCCATACCCGGCGCCGGACACCGCCGCCTGAAAAAAGCCCGGAGCAAAGGTGATGGCTGAGAGGGTCATACAGCCGCCGTAACTGGTGCCGGTAATCCCGATCCGCGCGGCGTTGACGTAGGGAAGTTTCTTCAGGTAGTTGGCACCCGCCTTGACGTCCTCGAGGTCACCGTGGCCCCAGTCCTTTGCCGGCTCACGGCGGGTTAGCGGGGCCGGCCGAGGATCCGGTCGAGCGCGCCCAATCGGTCCGTCACGGCCGCGACGGTCGAGGCCGTGGGTTCCTGGTCGGCTCCTTGGAGGGTGCCGTAGAGTTGTTGCAACTGGCCTAACAATCCCGAGAGCGCTGGCGTCTGGTCGGCGCCGGCTATCCGGCCGGCGGCATCGGAAATCCTCCGTGACAGGACGAATTGCCGCCGGAGGGCTGCCGTCGAGGTCCTGACCCGGGGATCCATCCGGACGCGGAACGACTGCGTCGTGCTCACGCCATTGACGGTGAGCCGGGCCTGATAGCGGCCTGGCATTACCCAGACGCCGTCGGGTTCCTTGTCGGTTTGCCCTTTGATGGCCGCAATCGGGAATGAGCGGCTGAAGCCCTCGGGCTCCGGATACTTGAGGTCCCAGAGGAACCGGTGGGCGCCAGCGGTTGCCTTGAGAACCCGAGTCGGCCGGATCCAGTACGCCGGCACATTTCCCTCGTCGGCAATCGCTGCCGCGGCTTGGTCGCTCGAGTACCGGCGAACCACTCCCCCGGTGGAGTCGAGAATCTCGAGGCTGATCGGGCCGGAGGCGGTCTTGGCCAGCCAGTAGTCGATGATCGCGCCATCGGGCGGATTCTGGCCGGCGGGCTCCTCCGGCGGAATCGGGGTGTCGGTGTTCATGTTCCAGCGCACCCGGGTGGCCGTCTGGAGCGTGAAGAGTACGGCGTCCCGCCGGGCGGTTTCCCCGGTCAGTTGCCGAAGCGGCGTGATGTTATCGAGAATCCAGAAGCCGCGGCCGTGGGTGCCGACGACGAGATCATCGTCTTTGATGACGAGGTCGCGAATCGAGGTGGCCGGGAGGTTCCGCCGGAGCGACTGCCAGTGGTCGCCGTCATCGACACTCACGTACACGGTGGTTTCGCTTCCGGCAAACAGGAGTCCCCTCCGCTTCGGGTCTTCGCGGACCGCGTTGATGGTGGCGCCGGTTGGAATGCCTTCGGTGATGTGCGTCCAGGTGCGGCCGCCGTCCCGGGTCCGGTAGATGTGGGGCGTCAGGTCGCTCAAGCGGAGCGTGTTGATCGCGGCATAGGCGGTGAGCGGATCGAAGTGGGAGGCGTCGATCAAGGAGACCTTGGCCCACGGGGTCAGGGCGGGGGGCGTCACGTTCTTCCAGGTCCGTCCGCCATCTACCGTCAGATGGATGAGCCCGTCGTCGGTTCCGGCCCAGAGGATGTTCTCCCGGAGATACGACGGCGCCACGGTGTAGATCACGCCAGGGTGCCGGGCCATCGCCACCGGAGTGGTGGCGTAGCGTCCCACATTCGGCGGGACCACCGAATCCGTCCGGGTCAGGTCGGGGCTGATCTCGGTCCACGAGTGGCCGCCGTTCAGCGTCTTCCAGACCGTATTGGTTGCGAAGTAGAGCGCTCGCGGGTTGACCGTCGAGAACACGACCGGGGCGGTGCGGAGGGCTCGGTACCCGGGCGACCGGAACGGCTTCGGGGCCACGTCCTGAACCTGACCGGTCCGCCGGTCGAACCGGGTCACCTTGCCGCCATACACGACGTCGGGATCCAGCGGGTCGGCGGCGACGTAGCCGTACTCCTCGACGCCGACGGGGGTCCAGTCTCGAAAGGTGATCTGGCCGCCATCGCCGCGGCTCCGGACGCAGGCTGAGCCGCTCTCCTGCTGGCCGCCGCAGACCCGGTACGGAAACGCGTTGTCAGTGGACACATGGTAGAACTGGGCCGTCGGTTGATTGTACCAGCTGCTCCAGGTCTCGCCACCGTTGACCGTAATGACCGCGCCTTGGTCAACGGCCATCAGGATGATGTCCGGGTTGGCCGGGTTGATCCAGATCCGATGGTAGTCATCGCCGCCCGGTGCCCCCTTCATGGCGGTGAAGGTTCGCCCGCCGTTCACCGATTTCCACGCCACGACACTCGCCGTGTACACGATGTCCGGATTCGTCGGATGGACTTTCACCTCCGCGAAGTCCGACGCCCGCGACACGATCCGGGGGTCGTCAGAGATCCGAGTCCAGGTCTCGCCGGCGTCATCGGAACGATAGAGATATCCCCCGTCGCGGAGGTCGGCCGTCAGAAACAGCCGGCTCGGCGTACTCGGCGCGACGGTCAGGCCGATTCGGCCCAGTCCATCCTTCTCAAACGTCGGGAGGCCTTGGGTCAGTTGGCGCCAGGTCTTCCCGCCGTCAACCGATTTGAACAGGCCGGTACCGGGCCCATTCCAGGCCCCGTTTTCCCACGGTGCCTGCCGTGCCTCCCAGAGCGCGGCGTAAACGACGTCGGGGTTGACCGGATCAAGGACCACATCGATGGCCCCGGTATTCTCGTCGGACCCCAAGACCTTGGTAAACGTTCGGCCGCCGTCGGAAGAGACGAAAAGCCCCCGTTCGGCGTTCGGTCCGTACGGGTGGCCGAGCACCGCGACGAAGAGCCGGTTTGGATCGCGGGGGTCGACGACGATTTGGGGAATTTGCTGGCCGTCGCGGAGTCCGAGGTGCTGCCAGGTCCGCCCGGCATCAGCGGACCGGTAAATCCCGTTGCCGGTGGACAGATCGGGCCGCTGGAGTCCTTCGCCGCTCCCGACGTAGATGATATCCGGATTGGACGGCGCGATCGCGATCGCCCCGATCGACCCCGTGGACTGCTCATCGAAGATCGGACTCCAGGTCCGCCCGAAATCGGTGGTCTTCCACACCCCGCCATTGACCACGCCGATATAAAACAGGTTGGGTTTTCCGGGAACCCCGACCGCCGCCTTGGTCCGGCCGGCCCGGTGGGGTCCGATGTCCCGCCAGGTCAGTCCGTCGAGTAGCCGGGGTTCAAACCCTTGCGCGGCGGCCGCCGCGTTCAAGCCGAGGACCAACCCGAGTGCCAACCGGAGGCGAACGAACATAGGAGCCCCTTGATCTCTGACTGTGATACTCGCAACCTAACGAGCAGTGCCGCCCCACCCAAAACGGCCGAGTGCCGAGCCCATCATTCACCGCCGAAGAGCCGACGCAGATCCTGCTTGACCACCTTTCCCATCGCGTTCCGCGGCAATTCCTCCACGAACCGGATGTCCTTCGGCACCTTGTAGAGCGCCAGGCGTTCCTTGAGCCAACTCCGGAACGGCCCCGCCGCGAGTTCGGATCCTGGGGCCGGTACCACTGCGGCCGCGATCCGTTGGCCCAAGTCGGGATCGGGCAGTGCCACCACGGCACAGTCGGTGACGTCTGGGTGCTCGCGGGCCAACTCCTCGATCTCGAGCGCCGAAATCTTGTAGCCGGCCGATTTGATGATGTCGGTGCTCTCGCGGCCCAAAATCCGGTAGTAACCGGCCTCGATCAGCGCCACGTCACCGGTGCCGAACCAGCCATCCTTGAAACTCCGGGCGGTGTCGTCGGGCCGGCCCCAGTACTCGTGGAACACTTGGGGCCCGCGGACCTCGATCTGGCCCGGTTGCCCCGCCAAAACGGGGGCGCCGGTTTCGTCGGTCAGCCGGATCTCCACGTTAGGTAGGGGCTGTCCGACGGTGCCGGCCCGGCGCTCCCCGTGGAGGGGATTGGACAGCGCCATGCCGATTTCCGTCATCCCATACCGCTCGAGGAGGCGGTGACCGGTGATGCCCTCCCAGCGGATCAGCACCCCCACCGGAAGCGCGGCCGAGCCGGACATCATCAGCCGAAGACCGCGGGCTCCAGCAGACCAACGGGCCCGGGTCGGGGGGTCGGCCGCGTCCCACGCGGCGATCAGCCGGTTGTAAATCGTCGGGACCGCCGTGAAGACGGTTATCTCGCCCGAGGCCAAGCGATCCCAGGCCCGGATCGGTTCAAAGGGATCGAGGAACTCGACGCTGGCCCCCACCCACAACGCCGAGGAGAGGGCGTTGATGATGCCGTGAATATGGTGCAGCGGCAGGACATGAAGGCTCCGGTCGCTGGCGGTCCATCCCCAGGCGTCCACCAAGGTTTCGATCTGGGCTGCCAGCGCCCCGCGGGAGGTCACCACGCCTTTGGGCCGTCCCGTCGTTCCGCTGGTGTACACGATGAGGGCTCGGGCTCGGCACTCGGCACTCGGGGCTCGGCACTCGGCGAGGGGTGCTTCGGGTTGGAGCAATTGGTCGGTGGTGAGGAACGGGATCCGGCGGGCTTCGGCCAGGGGGCGTAGGCGGTCAGAGAGGGCCGGGGATGCGATGGCCAAGCCGGCCCCGCTGTCGTCGAGGATGTACTCGAGCTCGCGGGCCGGATGCGAGAGGGCCAGTGGCACGGCGATCGCGCCGGCCCCCCAAATCGCCTGCTGCACCGCCACGTGAATGAACCCCGGCGGCACCAGGAAGACTACTCGGGCTTCGCCCCCGCCGAGTGCCGAGTGCCGAGCGCCGAGCGCCGAGCGCCGAGCCAATTCGGCATAGGTATGGCTGACGCCGTCCTGGTAGATGGCGGCGCGGGTGCCGAACCGGGCAAGGTCGATCATGGGGGAAAGGTCGGGGGCCGGGGAATGGCCCGCAAGGACTCTTGCGGGCTGGTCCGAGTGAGGACATTGAGGTCACACGAATCCAACCCCGGTGGTTCTCTACGGCGAGCACGTTCAGCTCGAGCCGCTCGACCATCGCCACATCGACGATTTGCTGGACGCCGCGCAAAACGACGACATCTGGCGATACATGCCGGTGCCGCGACCCGCCACGCGGGTTGTTGTGGAGCAATTGATCGACAAAGCCTGGAAGGCCGCCTCCGAAGGCCTCGAGATTCCGTTCACGACCATCGATGATAAATCCGATCGGGCAGTCGGTTCGACGCGGTACCTCGACATTCACCGGTCGGATCGAATCCTGGAGATCGGGTGGACCTGGCTCGGCGTCGGTGCCCAACGGACCCCGATCAATACTGAGTGCAAGCTGTTGCTGCTCCGGCATGCTTTTGACCACTTGGGGGCCTTGCGGGTCCAGCTCAAGACCGATGGTCGGAATACCAGGTCGCAGCAGGCCATCGAACGCCTGGGCGCCGTCAAGGAGGGTGTGCTTCGGCGGAACCGGCTGATGTGGGACGGGGTCCGCCGCGACACGGTGTACTCCAGCATCCTGGATGACGAATGGCCCGCCGTGAAGACCCGTCTCGAAGGGTTCCTTGCTCGCTGAAGTTGCCGGGGCGCTCCGTTCGGCAGGGCAGGTCGCGGTACTGACCGGGGCCGGAGTATCGGCGGAAAGCGGGATCCCCACCTTTCGCGACACGATGACCGGTCCCTGGGCCGACTACCGGCCCGAGGACCTCGCCACCCCCCGGGGGGTTCGGCGCAATCCCGATTTGGTCTGGAGCTGGTACCGAATGCGCCGTTCGGCGGCGGCGGCCGCTCGGCCTACCGCCGGCCATCTGGCGCTGGCGGCCTTGGAGCGGCTGGTACCGGGGTGCACGCTCATCACTCAGAATGTCGACGGGCCGCATGCCCGATCTGGGAGCCGGGACGTCGTGGAGCTTCACGGCAATATCGGGCGGGTCAAGTGTTTCGACTGCAGTCGGGTGCCCGAGACATTCGAGGACACCGAGGCGGTTCCCCGGTGCCCGGCATGCGGCGGGATGCTCCGGCCCGATGTCGTGTGGTTCGGTGAGGGCCTGCCGCCGCGAGCGTTGGAGCGGGCCCAGCAGGCCGCGGCGGGTGTGGAGGTGTTTCTCTCGATCGGCACCTCGAATGTGGTCGCGGCGCCGTGGCCCGACCCTCCCTCCGTCTAGATTTCATCGATGACTCAACGCCTCACCCCGCCGGTGGCCCTCCGGGAGCTGCACCCGGTCGTCCTCCATGGCGACACCCTGACGGACGACTATTTCTGGCTCCGCGACCGGGAGCGTCCCGAGGTTCGGGCCTATTTGGAGGCCGAGAACGCCTACACGGAGGCCGTACTTGAGCCGTTCAAGGCGGTCGAGACCAGCCTCTATGACGAAATGCTGGCCCGGATCAAACAGACCGACCTGTCGGTGCCGTACCGGGACACCGGCTACTGGTATTGGAGCCGGACCGAGGAAGGGAAGCAGTACCCGACCTATTGCCGCCGCCGGGACGCCGCGGGAGCACCCGATGAGGTCCTCCTCGACCTGAACCCCATGGCTGTTGGGCATCCGTATCTGAGCGTCGGGCTGATGCAGGTGAGCCCGGACGGCCGGAAGCTCTGCTACTCGACCGATGTGACCGGGGGCCGGGAGTACACCCTCTTCATCAAGGACCTCGACTCCGGGGCGATGGCCGTCAAGCCGGTGCCGCTGGCCGGGTCGGCGGTCTGGGCCGCGGACAGCCGTACCATCCTGTACACGATCGAAGACCACGCCAAACGGGATTATCGGGTCTACCGGATGGCGTTAGGCGAACCCGCCGTGCTCGTCTACGAGGAAACCGATGAGCGGTTCCGGGTGATGGTGACCCGGACGAGGAGCCGCCGATTTTTGCTCCTCTTCTCGGCCAGCCATACCACGACCGAAGCCCAGATCCTCGAGGCAGCGACGCCGGCCGGTTCGTGGCGAGTGGTGGCTCCGCGGATCCAGGATCGAGAATATGATCTCGACCATCACGGCGACCGGTTCTTCATTCGGACCAACGACCGCGGCAAAAACTTTCGGGTCGTGACCGCGCCGGTGGTCGACCCCGCGCCGGCCAACTGGACCGAGGTGCTCCCGCTTCGGGGTGACGTGGTGATCGAGGGCGTCGAGTGTTTTGCGGGGCACTGGGTGGCGTGGGAGCGCCATGACGGCCTGGCCCGGATCCGGGTGGCGGAGGCGACTACCGACCAGGTGCGGTACGTCGAGTTCCCCGAGGTGGTCTACGATGCCGGGCCCGGGATGAACGCCGAATGGGACAGCGATCAGCTCCGCTATCGGTATGAATCGTTCGTGACCGCCTCGTCGGTCTACGATTTCGACATGGTGGATGGGACGTCGGCGCTCCTCAAACGCAAGGACGTCCTGGGTGACTACGACCCGGCCCGATATCAGAGTGAACGGGTGTTTGCGAAGGCCGCCGACGGGACCCGGATCCCGGTGTCACTGGTGTGGCGGACGGATCAGATGGCGGCCGGGCCACGCCCGACCTATCTGACCGGCTACGGCTCCTATGGGATTCCCTATCCGGTATCGTTTACCTCGAACCGGCTTTCACTGCTCGACCGGGGTGTCGTCTTCGCGGTGGCGCACATCCGGGGCGGCGGCGAGATGGGCCGGCCCTGGCATGATGCCGGCAAGATGGCCGCCAAAATGAACACGTTCACCGATTTCATCTCGGCCGCCGATCATCTGGTTGCCATCGGCAAGACGGATCGGTCGCGCCTGGTTATCGAGGGCGGGAGCGCCGGTGGGCTCCTGATCGGTGCGGTGCTCAACCTCCGCCCCGAGGTCTGCGGAGCGGCGGTCCTTCAGGTTCCGTTCGTCGACGTCATCAACACGATGCTCGATGCCTCGCTGCCGCTGACGGTGGGCGAATACGAGGAATGGGGCAATCCCGCCGTCCTGGCCGAGTACCGCTGGATCCGGCCCTATTGTCCCTACACCAACCTGGCGGCCCAGGCCTATCCGGCCATGCTGGTCCGGACCTCGCTCAACGACAGCCAGGTGATGTACTGGGAGCCCGCCAAGTACGTGGCCCGGCTTCGAACCCTGAAGACCGACTCCAATCCGTTGCTGTTGCACACCAATCTGGGCGCCGGGCATTCGGGGGCATCGGGCCGGTACGACCGGCTCCGGGAAATCGCCACCGACTATGTCTTTGTGTTGTGGCGCATGGGTTTGCTCGCCACCCGACACCAATGACCCGCGCCGGGATCAACTACCGGACGCTCCGGTTCGCGGCCCCCGCCCTGGCGGGGCATTCGTGGCAGGCCATCGACATCATCGGCCTCTCGGATGGCCCGACCCTGGCGGTGATGGCGGGGATTCATCCGAACGAGGTGGCCGGGGTCGAGGCGGCGTATCGCTTGGCCGAGCGAATTGATGCCCGCACCCTTCGGGGCACCATCTCCATCATTCCGGTCGTGAACGGACCGGGCTACGGCGAACGAACCGAGTATCTCTGCCCGATCGATGGCAAGAACATCAACTTCTGCTTTCCCGGCCGGCCGGATGGCAGCTTCAGTGAGGCTCTTGCCGATGCGATCCTGTCCAGCTGGGCCAACGCCGCCGTCAGCCTGATCGATCTCCATGGCGGCGATCTCCGGGAAGAGATGTCGCGCTTCGTCGTGTGCCAGGAAACCGGGGATGCGGCGTTCGACGGGCGGAATCTCGAGTTGGCTCGGTCGTTCGGATCCGATTTCCTGGTTCGGATCAATCCGTCGCTCCTTGGCCAGTCCGGGCGGAGTTGTACCGCCCGGGCGGCGCGCCGGGAGTTCGCGGTGTTCGCCGAGGGCGGCTCGCACGGCCTGATGCCAAAATCCGATGTCGAATTCCATCTCGATGGCGTGCTTGGGGTGGCAGCGGACCTCGGGATGCTCGGCGCCCGGGCGATCCCCGTCCACCGCCCAATTGAGCTGACCCAGTATCGGTTTCTCGAGGCCCCCGCCGAGGGCTGGTGCCGGACCCTGGTCCGCGCCGGCGACCCCGTCGAGGCCGGCGCCGCGCTGGCCGAGGTCCGAGATCCGATGGGATTGCCGCGCGCTGTCCTCACGGCCCCGGAATCGGGATACATTCTTTGGCGGGTCTCGCACCCGATCGTGCATGCCGGTGAGGCGATCGTCGGACTGGGCGCTCCGTAAACCTTCACAATCCAGAGGTACTACTCATGCCCGATTCTCGGGTCGTCTACCTGCTCGCGGCGCTGGGCATCTTTGCCGTTGTCTACATCGTCGTTTGGTTCAAAATCGGCAAAGCCCAGTCCGATGACGACCACGGCCCGCCGACCCCGACCCATATCGGGCTCGGGTTCGTCATCAACTTCTTCGACACCTTGGGGATCGGCTCGTACGCGCCGACCACGGCAATGTACCGGCTCCTCAAGCTGGTACCAGACGAACGAATCCCCGGGACCCTGAACGTCGGCCACACGATTCCGACCTTGGTGCAGGCGTTGTTCTTCATCTCCGTGGTCGAGGTGGAATTCACGACCCTTCTGACGTTGATCGTGGCGGCCGTGCTGGGCGCCTGGCTCGGTGCCGGCGTGGTGGCCGGGTGGCCCCGCCGGACCATTCAGATCGGCATGGGCACCGCGCTGTTGGTCGCGGCGCTGTTGTTTACCCTGACGAATCTCGGGATCGTCGTCGGCGGCGGCGATGCGGTTGGACTCACTGGCGGGAAACTGGCGCTGGCCGCGGCCGGCAATTTTGCTCTCGGTGCCTTGATGACCCTGGGAATCGGACTCTATGGTCCGGCCATGATCATGATCGCGGTTCTCGGGATGAACCCGAAGGCCGCCTTTCCGATCATGATGGGATCGTGCGCGTTTCTCATGGTGATGGCTGGGATCCGGTTCATGCGAGCGGGGGCCTATCGCCAGCGGGCGGCGTTAGGTCTGACCCTCGGCGGAATTCCAGCGGTGCTGATTGCCGTGTTGATCGTCAAGTCGCTGCCGCTGACCGCGGTGCGGTGGTTGGTAGCGGTGGTGGTGCTCTACACCGGCGTCACGATGCTCCGCGCCGCCCGGAGCGAACGCTGATCATGGCGTCGTCGATCGGGGTGCCGGAACTCGCCGGGCCCGCCAGCTATGCGGCGGAGGCCCGGGTCGGCTACGGCGTCGACGAAACGGTCCGGCGGCTGCTCCGATACCAGTGGCTCGAGCGGACCCTGATGCGGGCTTTCGTCGCCCACCTCCCAGCCACACCCGAGCGGGAAGTGAAGGGTGGCATGGCCTTGGCCCAATGGCAGTGCGCCGTTAGGCACCGAGCATCGCGGTCCCGGACGGGACAACCGTTCCTGGCCGGAAGAGGCCACCCTGCCGACGGCCCCGGCGCAGGGTTTTCTCCGGTCGGCCGGACCGGTCCCGCCGTTTCAGCTCGACTGGCCCGGGTTCTTCGAGTACGAACTCGGATCCGAGGGCGATGTCGCCCTCACGTTGTGCCGGTCGGTGGGCCAACTCTCCCGGACCGACAATCGCAACCGACTCGGCCATGCCGGTTGGGCCACCGCTACCCCGGCGGCCCAGGAGCCTGGTCGCCATGTGGTTGAGTTCTCGATCGCTCCGGCTCGGGGGTACGTTGGCCCGACCGGCGTCCACCCAATCTGGATTCGCGCCGCCTACCTGTCCGACCCGATCGTTCAAGCTCCGCCTCCTTCACTCCAATGACCTCTTGCCAACCAGGCGAATTGCGGACGAGTTCGGGTTAGCGTACAATGGGTTCGCCGCCCCCCCCGAACGCGCCAAGACTTGATCAAGAACCGAGAAACGCCGGTGTCTGACCAGATTCCACTCAAGCCGATCGGTCCCCTGGGCTCGCTCCTGTATTTCGGCATTCCAGCGGCCATCTTCGCCACCGCCATTCTCGGGCTCCTTCCGGCAATGGTGCGGAATGGCTCGCCGCCGTTTCTCGTCTTTGTCGTCACCTTTGTCGGCCCGCTCGTCCTGATGCTCGTCGCCGCAGTGGCCGCCTACCGGCTCGAGGGCCGGCCCTGGAGTTGGGCGCCGTTTCGTGACCGGCTCCGGCTCCGTTCGATGACCAAGACCGATTGGGCTTGGACGTTGGGTCTGGTGCTGGGTACCTATGCCCTACAATTCGCGATCGGGCCGATCGCCGGCTGGGTCGAGGGAGTCCGGTTCTATGATGCCTCCAAGGAATTCGGCGACTTCATGGGCGGAATGCGCCAGGCGGATTTCGGTTTTGATTTGAAAGGCCGTTGGGATGTCTGGCTGTTCTTCGTGTTCGGGAGCCTGCTCTTCAACATCGGTGGCGAGGAACTGTGGTGGCGGGGGATCATCCTTCCCCGGCAGGAGCTCGTGTTCGGCCGATGGGCGTGGCTCGTCAATGGGCTTTTGTGGAATCTGTTCCATTTCTTCTATCACACGAACTTGGGCAGCGTGGTGGCCTATCTCCCGATGACCCTTCCGCTAGCCTACGTCGCGCAGCGGACCCGGAGCACCTGGCCCGGGATCATTGCCCACTTCATCGGGAATATCGGGCTCCCGATCGGCATCCTCTACCGGGTCCTCGGACTGCCGCTCCCCGGCGGCTAACCTCTATGTGACCACGGCCGCGAGATTCTGGCGGGCCCGCTTCTCAAGCCGGGTGTGGAGCAACGGGGTCTGGTAGATCTCCGGGCGGGCCAAGAACCCCGCGAGCACCGCGGCCCGCCTTCGCCGGAACAGGAATTCCGGTACCCAGGAGTATTCGCTCCGGATCTGGCGCTCATACTGCGCAAAACGGGCCGGCTCCGCGCCCAGAATGGCGAGGTCGATATCGATCAAGATCCCCGTGTCCCCAGGAGGTGGCGCAGCTTGGTGGGTCGTGGCCAGAATCATGGCCGACACCGCCTCGATCAGCGAACCCGGCGCACCGACCACGTCGAGGTCGGTGCTGGCCAGGGCGGCGCTGGCCGCCTCGTTGTCCGAGCGGCGGGGCCAGTACACCGCGTCATGATACCAGAGGGCCAGTTCGATGATCGCCGGCTCATGGGCCATCGAACGGAGTTCGTCGAGCAGCGCCAAACATTCCTCGAGGTGTTGGACCGTGTGATAGGCCCGATGGGACTCCCGATATCGGGCCAGGAGTCGGTCAAATACGGCCGGGGCCGGTTGTGGCAAGCCGAGATCGCGCCAGGTTTGCTGCCAGCGCGGTTCGAGCACGTTCACGGGCGAAAGGTCTTCAAGGAGTGCTCATGAGGGTTGCGGTGGCGACGGCCTTTGCCGGCCTGATGCTGACCGGCTGGTATGCGATCCAGGATCCTACCGGTCCGAGCGGTTCCGCGTTCGTGATGTTCCTGGCCCTGGCCGGAGCGATGGGCATCTTGCTCCTCGTCACGCCGATCAATTTGGTCCGATGGGCAACGGTGACCGGTCGCGGATTCGGGATCAAGCTCCTGCTCGTTGCGGCGGCCGTCGGATTGGTGGGGTTGATCTGGACGTTGGTGGTTTGGGCCACCGATCCGAACTACCCGGAACGGCTGACCCGAGGCCGGGTCTTGTACCTCGCCCACTCGGCGGGCATCTGCCTGCTGAACTACGCCGCGATCCGCCGAGTTCGACCGGTCGCTATCCGGTGACGTCGTCGACGGCAATCCGCCGGTCGATCCAATCCGCCGCTTTCCAGGCCGACCACCGCGCCAACTCCGGATAGAGGTCAGACTCGACGTGAATGAAATCGGCTGATTCCTCCAATGATTCGGTATCCTCCGCCGCCGCATCCCGAAACTCGTCGGTGAAGCTCTCGGTTCGGTCGGCGCCATCGACCGCCGTTGATTCGATCAGTTCGATCAATTCACCGAGCCGGAGCGGGCGCACCGACGACCGGCGGGTCAGCGTGAACACCGTATCGTACTCATCGACCACCCGGTACTTGATGCCGCGAGTGCGCCGGCGAGCCCGGACCGAATAAACGTCCCGGGTAGTTGACTCCAGCACCAGCCGCGCGATCTCGACTTCGCCGGGTAAATAATCCGGAAGGTACTCGCCGCCGAGCCACCGGGGGTCGTTGGCGCCGAGGTTGTTCCGGGTCTCATCATCGAGTTCGGCCTCGAGCAGCTCGGGGTCGAGCTCCCCGAGGTGACCGGTCTGACCGGTGATGAAATCGCGGATCATCTGGCGCCGGAGGTCACCCTTCACATTGAGCAGGATGGCGCTCTCGGCGCTGGCCGGGTCCCAATAACTGGTGGGCCGGAAGGCGAGATCGACGGGTGGCTGGGAAGCGGTCATGGGTGCCGACCCCAATATAGGTCCGCCGCTAGCCGATCGTGAGCCGGTGCCGCAATTCCCGGCGGAGCAGCCCGTAGCTGACGAGGGCCTGGACCGCCGTCGTCGACACCGAGAGAATCCAGAGGTGCCGCAATTCGAATCCCGGGCGGCCCGACATCCAGACCGCCGGGATCGCGAAGATGAACAGGCGGGACGTACTGCTCAGCAACGCCGGCAATGTGTTGCCGAGGGCTTGGAACATGCCCGAGCAGGTAAAGATCAGGCCGGACGCCACGAAGTTCCACGAGACGTACTGAAGAAATTGAGCGCCGACGCCGATGACGGCGGCCTCGTTGGTGAACCCGTGAAAGAACCACTCGGGCTGCCACTGACAGAGCAGGGTCAGCCCGGCCATGATGATCGAGCCCAAGATCATCGAGGCGCGGAAGGTTTCCTTGACGCGCTCGAACTTGCCCGCTCCGAAATTCTGGCCGGCCAATGGCGCGGTGGCGAACGCAATCGCCATAGCAGGGAGGAAGATGGCCTGCATGACGCGCGATCCCAGACCGTAACCGGCCTGGGCTTCGGGCCCGAAATTTCGGATGATCCAGTAGACCACTCCCATGAACACGAACATCAGGGCGAATTCACCACCCGGCGGAAGGCCGATCCGGAGAATCCGCTTCCAGGCCTCGAGCCGGGGCCGGAACATCCCGGCGTCGAAGGCCACGGCCTTCTCGAGCCTGACGAAGTAGAACCACATCAGAGCGACGCCGATGGCGATGGCAATCGAGGTGGCGAGCCCCGCTCCGGCCACGCCGAGGGGAACCCCGGTGAGCCACCCGGCAATCAGGATCGGAGCCAACACGGCGTTGATCAGTACCGTCAGCATTTGGACCACCATGGCCGGCTTGACGATCCCGGTGCCACGAAGCGCGGAGCCCATGGTCACCATGGCGAACTGGAGCGCCAGGCCAGGCAGAAACCAATGGAGGTATTCGGTGCCGGCCGCGGCGGTGGCGGCATTGGCGCCGAGCTCCTTCATGTAGACGCTTGCCAACGCGTACCCACCCACCAGCGTGGCGGCCGCGGCTACCGCGGCCAGGACCAGACTCTGATTGAAGATCAGGTTGGCGTCGGCTCGGTCCTTCCGGCCGATGGCGTGGGCAATCAAGGCCATCGTCCCGACGCCCAGGATCTGGGTCAGCGCCATCACGATGAACTGGACGTTGCCGGCCGCGCTGACGCCGGCGATGACCGCGTCGCCGAGTTGCGAGACGAAGTAGAGATCGACCAGGTAATAGAGCGTCTGAAACAGCATCCCGGCGGCGAGTGGCACCGCGAGGCGGATCAGGTGACCCCAAACCGGGCCTTCGGTCAAGTCGTGCATGGCATGGCCTCCGCCCCAAGCGTCCTCGCGTGGGCTTTGATGTCGTTCGGCCACCGGTCCACGAGTTGCTCGAACCGGGCCCGGTCGCCGGCAAAGAGGGCCCGGAGCGCCTCTTCAAAACCGGGCCGGTCGCCGGCCATGTCGGTCAAGAACCGGCACGCCGATTCGCGGGCTTTCCGAATCCGTTCGGCATCGACCGTGTTCTGGCGGGCCTGGTCGACCAGCTTCCGGAGGGTGACCGAAGCCCCACCGGGTTGGTCGTGGAGCCAGTCCCAATGCCTGGGCAGCAGGGTAACCTCCCGCGGCACCACCCCGAGTTTGGGGCGGCCCGGACTCCGCTTCGGCAGCTCGAGCCGGCTCAGGACGTTGGCGTCGGTACCGCTCAGATCGAGATCGATCGGCGTACTGGTCACTCGGTCGAAGACCAAGATCTCGCCCCGGCTACCCCGGGCCAGGATCTTCTTGACAGCGAGCGCCACGTCGGGCAGCGGCCCATCCGCGACGCAGCGGGGACCCTCGAACGCGATGGCCAGACGGTCGGATAGTAGAGGCATCGGCGGCTATTGTATCCGGGTATTATTGTATTGTCAATAATACCCGGATGTAATGGTGACGGTGGCCTGGGCTCCCCTCGCTTCAATTCGGCGCGGGGCCTATCCTCAGCCATGACTCGAACTCTCAAAGCGATGCTCTTGATCGTCCTCGGCACCCCGGCCGTGATGGTCGAGCAGACCAGGCCAGGCGCCAAACCGCCGCCGGCGCTGATCGCGAGCTTCGATGGCCTCGGGGCCGGCTTCGTCGGTCCCCAAGGGATCTCGACCCAGCGGAACCCTTCTGACAACAGTCTGGCCGTCGGCCCTGATCACGTTATGCAGATCATCAATACTCGGCTCGCGATCTTCACCAAAACCGGCACCCCCCTCTACGGGCCGGTCGAGACCAGGGCCCTCTTCCGACATTTCGGCGGCCCCTGCGAGACCCAGAACAATGGCGACGCGGTGGCTCGCTATGACCAACTCGCCGGCCGCTGGTTGATCGTTATGCCGATTTTTTCAAAGCACCTGCTCCGATCCGCCCCTCAACCCGGCTCAGCCGTACTGCTCGGCACTCAGGACTCGGCCCTCGGCACTCGAATGCCGAGCGCCGAGGGCCGAGTGCCGAGAACGAGCTTCGCGATGTGCTATGCGATCAGTACCGGGACTGATCCGATGGGGCCTTACTATCGGTACGAGTTTCCGCGGGCGCTCTTTCCTGACTATCCGCGGCCGGCGGTCTGGCCGGACGGATACTATGTGCCGACCAGTACCGGCGACGAGGTGATCCAGAAACATGCCTGCGTGGTGGAACGGGCCAAGATGCTGGTCGGTGGCGACGCCAAAGAACAGTGCGTGATCATCGACGGGGTCAATTTCCTCAACAACGCCGATCTTGATGGCCAGGAACTTCCGCCGCCCGGAGCGCCGAATATCATGTTGGCGGCCGGCGGGGCCCAGTTAAACGAGATCATGGAGGACGACGGGGTCTACGCCTGGACTTTCCACGTCGACTGGGAGGACTCGACCAAAACAACAGTGACCGGTCCCACCAAGATTCCGGTCGCCCGGTATCACTACCTCTGCGACGGCCAACTCACCGACTGCGTGCCGCAACCCGGGACCGACCGGCGGCTCGATGCCCAGGGTGATAAACTGATGGCCCGGGTGGTCTATCGCCGGATCGGCAAGCAGGAGTCGATCGTGGCCGTCCACTCGGTCAACACCCGGGCGGGTGGTGGCGGGGTCCGGTGGTACGAGTTTCGCCTGGACGAAGCCCGCAATGTGGGTCTCTATCAGCAAGGAACCTATGCGCCGGACCGGTTCTATCGCTGGATGGCGAGTCCGGCCATGGACCGAAAGGGCAACATCGGGATCGGATATTCGTTCGGCGGGACGCCCCACTTTGCCGGCCAGCGGTTTGCGGGGCGGATGGCCAATGATCCAAAGGGGCGTCTGACTCTGCGAGAGACCGTGCTGGCGACCGGCCAAGCCGCGCAAACCACCACCATGCGATGGGAAGACTACACGCAGACGGCCATGGACCCGGCCGACGACTGCACGATATGGTACGTCGGCGACTACCTCAAGAGGGACAGCGCCAACTATTCGACGCGGATCGGTGCCTTCCGGATGCCGCAGTGCCAGGCCCCGGGCTTACGCGGGGGCCCGAGACAGCGGTAACGTATGGCGATGAAAACACGCTTGCTGTGCCTGGCCCTCCTCGTCGCCTGCTCCCCCGCCGCACCGGCGAATCCCGACCTGGGCCGGTGGGAGGCCCGCGCCAAGAACGTGACGATCATTCGGGATAACTGGGGGATTCCCCACGTCTACGGCAAGACCGATGCGGATGCGGTGTTCGGCCTGTTGTATGCCCAATCGGAAGACGACTTCAATCGGGTCGAAACCAACTACATCGTGGCGACGGGGCGGCTGGCCGAGGTGGCAGGCCCCTCCGCGCTATTCTCCGATCTTCGGATGCGGTTGTTCATCGACACGCTCGAGGTCAAGAAGGAATACGAGAAGAGCCCCGGGTGGCTCAAGGCCTTGATGGATGCCTTTGCCGACGGCATCAACTACTACCTCTACACCCACCCGGCGGTGAAGCCCAAGTTGCTGACCCGGTTTGAACCGTGGATGGCCCTGGCGTTCAGCGAAGGCAGTATCGGTGGCGACATCGAGAGCATTTCACTCCCCGGATTGGAAGCGTTCTATGGCGGGACGGCGCCGATGCCGGTTGCCGCCGTGGAGCCGGGGGAGGACCTCGAGCCGCGCGGGTCGAACGGCTTTGCGATCGCCCCGGCCAACAGCGCCACGGGTCATGCCCTGCTGATGATCAATCCCCACACCTCGTTCTATTTCCGGCCCGAAGTCCAGATGGTGAGCGAAGCGGGTCTCCACGCCTACGGCGCGGTTACCTGGGGCCAGTTCTTCATCTACCAGGGTTTCAACGAGCACAGCGGCTGGATGCACACCTCGAGCGCCGCCGACGTCATCGACGAATATGCTGAAACCGTGGTCCGGGGCGATAGAGCTACCGGCTATCGGTACGGTACCGAGGTGCGCCCGTTTACCGAGAAGAAGATCCGGCTGGCATACCGGGACGGCGATTCCACCGCCGTGCGGGAGTTCACGGCCTATTTCAGTCACCACGGGCCGGTGATTCGGGAAGAAAGCGGAAAGTGGATCAGCGTCACGTTGATGGTCGAGCACGAAAAAGCGTTGGTGCAGTCGTTCCTCCGGACCAAAGCCCGTGGGTATGACGAGTTCAAGACCGTCATGGAGCTCAAAACCAATTCCTCGAACAATACGGTGTTTGCCGATGGGGCGGGCACCATCGCCTACTTCCACGGCAACTTCATGCCGAAGCGCGATCCCAAGTTCAACTGGGCCGGCGTGGTGGATGGCAGCGATCCCGCCACCGAGTGGCAGGGGCTCCACACCTTCGACGAGATGATCCAGGTGCGGAATCCAGCCACCGGGTGGATTCAGAACTGCAACTCGACGCCGTTCACGGTCTCGGGTTCGGCCAGCCCCAGGCGAAAGGACTATCCGTCCTACATGGCGCCCGACGAGGAGAACGCCCGCGGCGTTCACGCGGTCCGGGTGCTGGAGAACCGGAAGGGCTTTACGGTCGAGTCGCTGATCGAGGCGGCGTACGATTCGTACCTTACCGGGTTCGAGCCGATCTTGCCGGGGTTGTTCAAGGCCTATGACCAGCTGGCGTCGTCGTCACCCCTCAAAGCCCAGCTCAAGGAGCCGATCGATTCCCTGCGGTCCTGGAATCTCCGGTTCTCAGTGGCCTCGGTGCCAACGGCGGTGGCGGTATATTGGGGGCAGGAAATGGTCCGGGTGGCCCGGGCTGCCGACGACACGGAAGCTGGATCGGTGTTCGACTACATCGCGAAGAAAGCCTCGGCCGCCGCGCGTCTCGACGCGTTAGTCACGGCGGTGACGAAGCTGGAGGCGGACTTCGGCACCTGGAAGACCGGGTGGGGCGAGGTGAACCGGTTCCAGCGGGTATCGGGCGACATCGTGCAGCCGTTCAACGATTCGTTGCCCAGCTTGCCGGTGGGGTTCGCGTCGGCCCAGTGGGGGTCGTTGGCGTCGTTCGGCAGCCGGTTCTACGGAACCAAGAAGATGTACGGGACCAGCGGCAACAGTTTCGTCGCCGCCGTCGAGTTCGGGCCCCGGGTCCGGGCCAAGAGTGTCTTGGCCGGCGGAGTGAGTGGCGACCCCACGTCGCCCCATTTCTACGACCAGGCCAAGATGTACTCCCAAGGCCAATTCAAGGACGTTCTGTTCTACCGCGAAGACGTCGAGAAACACGCCGAGCGAACCTATCAACCCGGATCCAAAACCAGGTAGAACGTTGCTCGACGTCCCACCGGCCCCGGAGCGGCTTCGTCCGACTCAGAGGAGGTTGCCGGGCGCCAGCAACCCGGCCGGATCGAACTCCCGCTTGATGGCTCGGAGCATCCGCTGCTGGGTGCCACTGAATTGAAGCGGGAGCCACTTTGCCTTGACCTTGCCGATCCCATGCTCGGCGGCCACCGTGCCGCCTAACGTGATGACGTCGCGCGCCGCGCCCCGAGGATGTCCGCGCTCCAACGCCGCCCGGAGGGCCTCGTCGTCGACGATGCCGCCCCGCGCCAAATTGGCGACGATCGAGCCGGGCCGAAGCCGGGCCAATTCCACCGCCCCGACCAGGCCGTGGGTCTCGTCGGTCAGCGGGGTATGTACCGTGACAATGTCGGCCACGTCGCAGAGGCTGCCTAACGTCGCTATTCGGCCCGCGCCCAGCGCCAGGAACCGCTCCTCGGACACATAGGGATCGTAGGCCAGAACCTTCATGCCGAACGCGCGGGCCCGCGTGGTGATTTCGCCCCCGATCCGGCCCAGCCCGACCACACCTTAGGTCCGGCCCTTGAGTTCGGCGCCGAGGAACTTGTCTCGCTCCCACCGCCCGGCCCGGAGCAAGGGTTCGGATATCTTGGTGGCGCTTCGCCCGACGATCGCGTCGTAGTCGCCGATCCGGGCCAGCAGGTCTTCAGCGGGAAGGGTGGGGAGTTCGTCGACGATGAAGTCGGAAACCCCCTGCAGGAGATCGGCGCCTTCGCGGTCGATCCCGTCGGTTACGAGAATACGGAACGTCATCGGCGGAATCTAACGGGGGTTGGACTGGCCCCTTCCGCCGAATCGGCTGCGCCGTTAGCCTCAAGTTTCCGAACCCTCACCTGAGCGGTCGGTTCTGCCTTCGGAGGCTCTATGAATGTCGTCCTTCTGTTCAGCACCGCCTTGCTGTTCGGCGCCGCTTCCACGACCACCGGGCAGGAACCGCCGTTCGATCTGGTCATTCGCGGAGGCCGGGTCATCGATCCCGAAACCCGGACCGACCGGATCGCCAACGTCGGGATTCGTGGCGCGACCGTGGTCATCGTCACCGACGCGTCGATTACCGGCAAGCGGGTGATCGACGCCCGCGGCCGGATCGTCGCGCCCGGGTTCATCGACATCCTGAGCGGCGGATTCACACCCGAGGGCAGCCGCTACAAAGTGACCGACGGCGTCACCAGCATCCTCGGCATGCACGGCGGCCCGGTGAACATGACGGCGTGGTACGACAGCCTGGGCCGGGGCGGCATGCTGGTCAACTACGGCACCACGGTCGGTCACGCGGCGCTCCGGGCGGCTGTCGGGATCACCGACCGGGAAAAAGCGGCCACCGACCTGCAACTCGCCGAAATGCTCAAACTCGCGCGCCAAGCCATCATGGAAGGCGCGGTCGGGATCGGATTCGGAGTCCAGTACACGCCGGGGGCCTCTGAAGAGGAAGTCCTCACCCTCTTCCGGCTCGGCGCCGAGTTCGGGGTGCCGGCCCATTTGCACACCCGGTTCCTCGGTCCGCTGGCACCGGAAAACAGCGTCAAAGGTATTCAAGAGGTCATCGCCGACGCCGCCGCGACGGGGGTCTCCGCGCAGGTCGTTCACTTGAACTCGATCTCGGTGGTGCAGCGCGGGGTCGAGACCGCCCTCGAATTGATTTCGGGGGCCCGGGCTCGGGGCATCGACGTCATGGCCGACGCATATCCGTGGGAGGCCGGCTCGACCGGGCTTGAATCCGCCGTGTTCGACCCGGGCTGGCAGCAGCGGATGACGATCACCTATTCCGACATCGAGTTGGTCAAGACCGGCGAACGGCTCACCGAGGCAACGTTCAAGCAGTACCGCGAGGACGGGAAGCCCGACGGCGTGGTCATTCACTTCGTCACCAAGGGGGCCAACGTCGCCGCGCTGACGCATCCGCTGGTGATGGTCGGCAGTGACGGCGGGATCCTGGACGGTCGCGGCCATCCGCGGGGCGCGGGTACCTATGCCAAGTTCCTCCGAGAGTACGTCCGGGAGGGGCGCCATCTCACGCTGATGGAAGCGATTCGGAAAATGACCCTGATGCCGGCCGAGCGATTGGTGAAGGCGGCGCCGGTGATGCGCCGCAAGGGCCGGCTCTCGGCGGGCGCCGACGCCGACATCGTGGTGTTCGATCTGGCCCGGGTCCGCGAGCGAGCCACCTACGCCAACCCGGCCCAGTACTCGGAAGGGTTCGACTACGTCGTGGTCAACGGCGTCGTGACTGTGGATGGTGGTAAGCTGGCGGATGGGGCCGCCGCAGGCCGACCGATTCGAGGCGCGCCTTGAGCAACGCCGCCGGCTCGGCCCCGGTCAAAACCGGTCGGGCCGGGCGGCCTCCCAGCCGTGCGCCAGACTCCCGGTGACGCCGGACGCCAACAGCGACCCTGGTTCGATGGCCGGATAGATCTCACTGTAGTTGCGAATCTCGGTCGCCGTCACCCGCCGCATGATGTACCAGGGCTTGAGGTCCGACAGACGAGTAAATCCCGCCGTACCGAGAACCTCGAAGCAGCTTTTCACCGTCTCCTTGTGATACCGGGCCACCGGGACCGGCTTGCCGCCCGACGCCTCGCGGAGCTGGTGGAAGCACTCGACCAGCCCAAGCAGGGTCGAGAATGTGGTGTGGGCCGGTGGGGAAATGACGTCTTTCCCCGGTTCGACGCCACGGATCTCGACGATCTCCGGCGTCAGCTTTTTCGCCAGGAGAATTCCTCCGGGTTGAACCGTCCCTGCTTGTCGCGGCAGCTGAAGTATCCGGTCCCGATCTGCCAGATCAGGTTACCACCAGGGCCGAGGTGGTAGGGGCTTAAGCCAACCTCGCCGGTGTTGAGAGCCAGTACCGCGTTCTTGCTCAGCGAGCCGTAGCTCATCGCCGAGACGCTGAAGACCGACGCGGAGTACGGCACCCGGCAGGCCGGCCCGCCCACCCACCAACACCCGTTCGGACGTGTGGTCTGGCGTCGTGGGCATCAGCGAGTGGTTGATCCATTCGTAGCCGGCCGCGTAGACATCACGCTGGGTGCCGAACGGCAGGGTGTCGAGTTCACCCTTGGCCCGTTAGTACATCACCGAGTGATCGTTCCGGCTGAACGGTTTTCCGTCGTTGGTGGACTCGACGAAATACTGGTTGATCTCGGACCGGATCTTTTCGAGGAGAGCGCGGCCGTGGCCGATGACCGGAAAGTTCCGCCGGACCGCTTGGTGGGTCTGGGTCATGTCGATGACGCCGTGGACAATCAGCGGGCCGATGACGACGAGGGACCACAACACGCCGGGCCAGAACACGGCAATGCCCACCACCACCAGGGTGACGAGCGCAATGCCCACGACAAGAGGAAGATGCCGGGGCCGGCACTGACGCGGAAGGTCAGCCGCGAAGGTCGAGCTCGGGTTCAAACCCGGCCCATCTCCACCAATTTGCTTGACAAAACCAGTACAAGCGTGCAACGTACCTGTATGTCACATGGACAGCATGGCCGGTGTATGACAAACGGGTCAGGACCAACAAGGAGGTTAGGGATGGAGTTCCTAGGAATCGGAAGCAGCGTGCTCATCGCGTTGGGGCTTCTCAATGTCTGGGTCTTGCGAGCCGGGAAGCCGACCGCATGGCGCGGCCAAAACGCCCAAACGCTCCGTGAGGAGTTCGCCACCTATGGACTGCCTCCGTGGTCGGTGACCGCGGTCGGGATCGCCAAAGTCACTTTGGCCATCCTGCTCTTGGCTGGGATCTGGTGGCCGACCGTTTCTCGGCCGGCGGCACTTGGGACCGCGGTCTTGATGCTCGGTGCCGTGTCGATGCATCTCAAAGTTCGCGATCCCATCAAGAAGTCGCTGCCCGCGTTGGCGTTGCTCGGCCTGTCTTGCCTTGTGGCCTTCCTGTGACGGGCCCCGGCGTGACCAAACCATCTTCGGGAGTTCCCAACATGCAGCGACGTAAGCTTCGAGTTCGTGCGGGGCTGGGCATCCTTGGGGCGGCGTTCGTCTCATTCCTGTTGTCCATCACGCTCTGGTTTACCGGCAGCCGCGAGCAAGGCGCTTTCGTCGGTCTGTGGGTGCCGTCGATTCTCTCCTTTGGCACCGTCGCTCTTCTGATGATCGGAGATCAACGTGAGTGACCTCGCGCTGTTTGCCATGGGCGTCGCGGTTTCGATTCCAGTGGGGGTCTGCATCGTCGGCCTGGTAATGGCGGCGATCAGGGACGGACGCGACAACGACCACTTGTAGGGGAAGCTCCGCGCCGGAGAACCGGATTCCTCTCCACCCGGCAAGCGAACCCTTTCGCTCAGATGGCCCCATCCTCTGGTAACGCCTGGCTGCTGCTCGTCCACTGCGCGACGACGTTGTTCATGCTGGGTGTCATCTGGTTCGTGCAAATCGTTCACTACCCTTTGTTCCAGCACGTCGGCGACAGCGGATTCGTGGAATACGAGCGGCGGCACACCCGCCGGACCGGCTGGGTCGTTGCGCTGCCGATGGTCGCCGAGTTGGCGAGCGCCGTCGTCCTCGCCTGGCGGATGGGGGGCGTCCTTGCTTGGGGTGGGCTTTCCGTCTTGGGGCTGATCTGGGTGAGCACCGGCTTCTGGCAGGTACCCGCCCACCGACGGCTTGAGGGTGGGTTCGACGTCGCGACCCACCGCAGGCTGGTACGGATGAACTGGGTCCGAACTGTGGCCTGGTCGGCCAGGGCCGTCCTCGCGTTAGCCCTGCTGGCCGGGGCACGCTGAATGTCACCTGCGCCGAAGATCGGTGCCGCCTGGCGCCGATAAAGAAGAGTCATGGGGCCTTTCCGGGGGAGCGCCGGCCGGCCGGGGTCCGCGTGCCCGAGGTGGATCGTCGCGAGGCCCAAGGCCGAGCCATCGGCCTGTCCCAGCTTGACGCCCGTCCCGCGGACTGGGCATGCATTTCAGCTGGACCGCTCTGCGCGGCCTCGCTAAGTTGGTCGGCATGCCTCCGCGCAACCGCTCGTTCCGCGGCAACAAAGCCGCGTTGCCGAGCAAACCCTGCGTGGCGTGCGGCTTGCCAATGAGTTGGCGTCGCAAGTGGGCAAAAAACTGGGCCGCCGTGAAGTACTGCTCCAAGGCATGTCGTCACGCCAAGGCGCCGCGTGGCTGAACTGCGCGTCTTGATCGTGGTCTTGGGTGACCAGCTCGATCTCGAAGCCGCCGCGTTCGACGGCTTCGATGCGGGTGTCGACGCCGTCTGGATGGCCGAGGTGGCTGACGAGTCGACCCACGTGTGGTCGAGCAAACCGCGAACGGCCATGTTCCTGGCGGCAATGCGGCACTTCGCGCTGGCCCTGCAAGCTGCCGGCCGGCCGCTCCACTACACCCGGCTGGATGCTGCCGGCAACGGCGGCACCCTGGGCGCCCAATTGCAGGCCGACGTCGAGCGCCTCCGGCCCGCCCGACTGGTGATGACCGCACCGGGCGACTGGCGGGTGCTGCAAGCGATCAACGCCGTGGCCAAGTCCAACCGTCTGCCGCTGGAGGTCCGCGAGGACCGCCACTTCTTCAGTAGCGTCCGCGACTTCGCCGCCCATGCCAAAGGCCGCAAATCGCTCCGCATGGAGTACTTCTATCGCGAGCAGCGGAAGCGACATGATGTGCTGATGCAGGCCGGTGAGCCCCTCGGCGGCCAATGGAACTTCGACGCCGAGAACCGCGAGGCCTTCGGCGCTGCCGGTCCGGGTAAGGTGCCGCCGCGCCGGTCCTTCAAACCCGATGCGGTCACTCGCGAGGTGATCGCGCTGGTCAATACCCGTTTCGCGCCGCACCCCGGCCGGCTGGACCGCTTCGACTGGCCGGTGACCCGGGCGCAGGCGCTCAAGTCCTTGCGCGCCTTCATCACGGAGCGCCTGCCGTTGTTCGGGCGCTACCAGGACGCGATGTGGCCGGGCGACCCGTGGCTGTACCATTCGCACCTGTCGGCCGCGCTCAACCTGAAGCTGCTGAACCCCCGCGAAGTGGTGGCTGCAGCCGAACGGGCGTACCACGACGGGCAGGCGCCACTGGCCAGTGTCGAGGGCTTCATCCGCCAGATTCTTGGGTGGCGCGAATACGTGCGCGGCATCTACTGGACCCAGATGCCCGAGTACCGGGAGCGAAACGCCCTTGGCGCGGCGGAAGATCTGCCCGCCTGGTACTGGACCGGCGCCACAGACATGGCGTGCCTCGGCGATGCGCTGACCCAGACGCTGGCGTACGGCTACGCCAATCACATCCAGCGGTTGATGGTCACCGGTCTCTACGCGCTGATGCTGGGGGTGCAGCCCAAGCAGGTGCACGCTTGGTACCTGGCGGTTTATGTCGACGCAGTGGAGTGGGTCGAGTTGCCCAACACCCTGGGGATGAGCCAGTACGCCGACGGCGGCGTGATGGGCAGCAAGCCCTACATCGCCACCGGCAAGTATATCCAGCGGATGAGCCCGCACTGCAAGGCCTGCTGCTACGACCCCGCACTCCGCAGCGGCGACCGAGCGTGCCCGTTCACCACCTTGTACTGGGACTTCCTGATGCGCCATGAATCGACGTTGGCCAGGAACCCGCGCATGGCGCTGCAAGTGAAGAACGTGGCCCGCCTGACCGATGCCGAGAAGCAGGCGGTGACCGCCAGGGCGGCCGCGATCCGTCGTGGCGAGGTCGGGGCCCCCGGCCGTGAGGACCAGCAGCCCTACTCGAGGTGACTCCGCAGCATGAGGATGCACGGTCGATCCGGCCGCGCGGCCTGCGGACAACTGGCATGCGTCACACCCGGACCGCCGACATCCCCCCGTCAACCGCCCACACTTGACCCGTGATCCACTTGGCCTGGTCGCTCAGCAAGAACAACGCGGCGCCGGCCAGGTCTTCGGGTTGACCAATCTGCTTGAGTGGATGCCGGTCCCGACTGGCCTGAATCCGGGCCTCGTTGGTGAGCATTCGTGCGGTCAACGGTGTGTGGGTGAGGGATGGGGCCAGGGCGTTGACGCGAACCGAGGGCGCCCATTCGGCGGCAAGCGACCGGGTCAAACCCTCCACCGCGCCCTTGGCCATGGCGACCGAGGCATGGAAGGGCATCCCCTGTTGGACGGCGACGGTACTGAAGAGGACGACCCCGGCGTGCTGCCCGGCCTTGAGCGCGGTGCCCGCCGCCTGAAGGACTCGCACCGCACCAAGCGCGGAGATCTTGAAGTCCGCGAGGAAGTCGGACTCCTGGAGACTCCGGAATGGTTTGAGGTTGATGCTCCCGGGACAATAGGCCACGCCATCCAAGGTGGCCGGAATGCCGACCGTCGCCAGATCCGCCTCCAAGACATCGGCGCCGATTTCCATGAGGTCCGGGGACGACAATCCGGATGTCCGCCGGGAAAGACCGATCACCGCATGGCCCAGGGCCAAGGCGTTCTTCGCCATGGCAAGCCCAATCCCGCTCGAATGGCCGACAATCAGATAGGTCCGTTTCATTGAGCGTACTCTGGTGGAGGCGAACCGTTAGGTCTCATAGGAAAAAGGGGCCGCCCTCGCTGGGGCCGCCCTCGCTGGGGCCGCCTCTTCCTCTGCGCCGAAGCTGATTCAGCTCGGGAGCAGAACCGAGTCGATCACGTGAATGACCCCGTTCGAGGCCATCACGTCCGCCGCCAGAACCTCGGCGCCGTTGATCATCACCTTACCATCGCGCGTCGCGATCGCGACCGTCCCGCCCTGCACGGTAGTCGCCGAGGTCAACTTGACCACGTCGGCCGCAAGAACGGTCCCCGGAACGACATGGTAGGTCAAAATGGCGGTCAACTTCGCTTGGTCCTGGAGCAGGGCCTCGACCGTGCCCGCCGGCAATTTGGCAAACGCCGCGTCGGTCGGCGCGAAGACCGTGAACGGACCCTCGCCCTTCAAGGTCTCCACCAGACCGGCAGCGGCCACCGCGGCCACCAGGGTCTTGAACGAGCCGTTGGCGACGGCGATGTCGACGATGTCCTGATGGATCGTAGCTGTAGCAGTCATGGTGCCTTCTTTGGGTATGGATGAACCAACCATCGGTTTGCCTACTCGTCGGCCTCAGATGAGCCAAGGGGGGAAAATACAATTTCGTTCATCTGTTGTCAAGGTATATAGCTGGACAAAACATTGACTTGACGGAGTTGGCCCACTATGGTTCATAGGCCGCTACTGAATGGATAGTGTGCCCGCCACCGCCAAACACCCGATCCGGGTCGTCACCGCCCGCACCGGCCTCAGCCCCGACGTGCTTCGGGCCTGGGAACGCCGGTACCAGGTGGTGGAGCCGTCGCGAAGCGGCGGCCGGCAGCGGCTTTACAGTGATGCCGACGTCGAGCGGCTCAAGCTGCTCCATCGCGCCATCATCGCCGGGCGGAGCATCGGGACGGTGGCCGGCCTCTCCCCGCGCGAGCTCGAGAAGCTGGTGCGTTCCGACGATTCCGCCACGAGGGTCACTGCTCCGGCGCTGGCTGAGGCAACCACGCGGGCGATCGCCTCGCACCTCGCCACGGCCTTCGACGCGATTCAGGCGTTGGATGCCGCCCGTCTCGAGCGAATCCTCAAGACGGTCTCGCTCCACCTGAGCGTGCCGACCATGCTCGATCATTTCATCGCGCCGCTCCTATGGCGGATCGGCGACCGCTGGGCGGGTGGCGACCTCTCCCCGGCCCAGGAGCATCTGGCGTCGATCGAGGTCCGTCGCCTCCTGGCGTGGCTGGTTGAACGCGCGGCGGTCGAGCCCGACGCTCCGGTCATCGTCGTGACCACGACCACCGGACAACTGGTGGAGCTGGGCGCCATGTTGGCTGCCGCGAGCGCCGCGACCGAGGGCTGGAAGGTTGTCTATCTCGGCACCAGCCTGCCCGCCAATGACATCATCACGGCCGCTCGGACCCTCGGCGCCCGGGCCGTGGCGATCAGCCTGGTTCTCGAGGTCGCCGGTCCCGAGACAGCCAAAGAGCTCGATCGCCTCGCCAGGGGGTTGCCCCGGGGCACCTCGCTCATCGGCGGCGGGCGAGCGGCCGCCGCCCATGCCCTGCAGTTGCGGCGTCTTGGCGCCCAAGTCTTTCGCGACCTCGTGCCGTTCCGAACCTGGCTCCGTTCGGCCCGATGATCATTGCGTGTTGGTTAACCTCACTGGCCCTGACGATGACCGCCGATACCGCCGGTAGGATGCTCTACGACTTCCGGGCTCCGACCAAAACCCCTCCCTGGCGGATCGTGAACGATGACGTGATGGGCGGCCGTTCCTCGAGCCAGTTCCAACTCGGCGCCGATGGTGGCGCGGTGTTTTCCGGGGTGGTTTCGCTGGAGAACCGGGGCGGCTTTGCCTCGGCGCGCTCGGCGCCGCTCCGAGACAAGCTCGAGGGCTCCGACACCTTCGTGCTCCGGGTCCGCGGCGACGGACGGGGATACCAGTTTACCGTCCAAACCGGGGCGGGTTTCAACGCACCCACGTACCAGCTCGCGTTCATGCCGAGGCGGGGCGAGTGGGGCGAGTACCAACTGGCCTTCGACGACTTCGTGCCGACGTTTCGCGGACGGCGACTGGCCAACCTGCCGCTGCTGACAGCGGAGAAGATCGTCTCGGTCGGGGTTCTGATCGCGGACCAGCGAGCCGGGCCGTTCCAGTTGGAGATCAGCTGGATCAAGGCGGTGACCCGGTGACCCCGGAGGCCATGGCCCTGGCCCGTCGCCGTCTCCGGCTCGGCATCACCAACATCGGCTTCTGGGTGGTGGCGGCATCCGGCGGTCTGTTCTTCCTCTGCAGGGCCCGTCCGAACGCCATCAGCCTCTCCGACGGTGCCCTGGTCTTTGCCGCCGCGGTCGCCGCGCAGGCGGTCTTCGACTTCCTGGGCGGTCGGTTGCTGATGCCGGAGCCGCGCCCGACGATGAGGGCCTACCTCCGTTCCTGGTCGCGCGGCGTATTGGCGCACAGCCTGGTGCTGACCACGGTCGGGGTTCTCAGCTACACCAGCTTCCAGCTCACCGGTGGATTCGGAACGTCGATCCTCGTCGCGACCGCCGGTTTGGCGCTCGGTCGGCGGCTCCTGCTCCGCGCGGTGGCCGGGATCGTAGCCAAGGCAGCCCCCGCCGAAGGCGAATCACGGCTGATCGCGACCGCCACGGACCCGGCATTCACCGGCGGGATCCTCGGGCTCGGCCCAACCGCGCAAACCCTGCTTCCCGAACGCTGGTTGGCGAGAGAGTTCAGGGAAGACCTCTCCGTGGAAACCGTCCGGCGTCAATGGCAGATCAACAACGGGTTGCCCCTCCGGACTTTCCTCGTGGTCTTGGGTTGGAATCTCCTGGGCGGCTGGGCCGGCTCGACGGCTTTCGCGTTGGCCGCCCGAACTCCGGCGGAAGCGCTGGTCGGCTACGCCTGTTGGATGACCCTCTGGGCGTTCGGGGGCCTGTTGATCCTGCCGGCCCTGAGCCGCCCGGCGGTGTTCGCCGCCGACCGTGCCGCCCTCGATGCCGGTCATGACCCCCGGCGTTGGATTGCGCGGTTTCCGAACCTGGTCGGCGAAGATGGGAGCCCAAGCGCAGCGGTCCAGGCGATCTTCTACCCGATTCCTTCGGCCCGTTGGCGGCTCGACCGACCCTTGAAGACGAACGAAGTCACCGCCGCGTACTTCAAGCAGATGGCCAAGACCGAGACCTGGGCCGTCCGAGCCGATCTCGAGCGGGTGGCGGCGGGATCACGCGAGGCGATGCTCCGAGTGGCCCGGTCGTCGACGTCGTGGAATGCCACCCTCCGCACCACCTGTGTGGCGACGATGCTCGAGGGCGGCCATGCGATGAACGCGCTGCCCCAGTTGGCGGCCGCGACGATCAATTGCCGAGTCCTTCCGGAGGACGAGCCGGACTACGTCGAGGCCGCCCTCCGTAAGGTCGTCGCCGATTCGGCGGTTGCCATCAGCCGCGTCAACGCGCTGGGCCGCGGGCCGGCCTCGCCGCTCCGGCCGGACGTGATGAGCGCCGTATCCGAGATCACCACCGCGATGTGGCCCGGCGTCGTCACGGTGCCGATCATGGTCATGGGCGCGACCGACGGCCGCCTGCTCCGATCAGCCGGGATCCCGACGTATGGGGTGCAAGGGTTCTTCTTCGACCGGGACGACATCCGCTTCCACGGCCGAGACGAACGGATCCGGGTGCAGTCGTTTTTCGAGGGGCACGCGTTTCTCTACCAGCTGGTGAAACAGTTGGCTGGCGCGAAGCCGATCTCGTGACGAAGGGCTCGCTGCCTATCGAATGCCGACGAGCCCCTTGACCGAGGCATAGAGTTTGGCGCTGTCGTAGCCGATGCCGTCGCGGAAGACCACGGTGACTTTCCGAATGTCGGCGGGCTTGCTCACCGGATCTCCGGCGATCACCGCGAGGTCGGCGGTCTTGCCGACCGCTATCGAACCCAACCGATCGGCGATTCCCAGGACCGTGGCCCCGTTGAGCGACATGACCTGGATCGCCTCGGCCGGGGTGAGCCCGGCCTCGACCAGCAATTCATAGTTCCGGTGGTCGCCGATCCCCGCCGGCACATTCCACGCGGGGTCGACGCCGGCGCCGAGCAGGCCGCCGGCCCGGAAGAACGCCACCTCGTACTCCATGGACTTCTTGAGCGCCTGCTGCGCTATCTCGGAATGGCCGGCGGCCTCGACGCCGCGATGGCGGGCCTCTTCCTCGGCCTTCGAGTCGGGCGCAAGCGCGTCCCAGAGCCGCGGGTCGTCGCCCCAGGGCCGTCCGGCAGTCCCTGATTCGTACACGGCAAGAGTCGAGGTCATGGCCACCTTGCGGGCGGCCATGTCGGCGAAGGTGGCTTTGATCCGCGGATCGTTGGCAATGTCGAGCTTCACATAGACGTCACGGATGCCCGCGGGACAGAGATCGGGCTGCTTGTTCGGCAGGTATTCGGAGTTGGTCATCAGGCCGTGTTCGAGGGCGTCGATCCCCGCGGCAATCGCGTCCCGGAAACCCACCGAGCAGAGGTGCCCGGTCACCTTGAGCCCGCGCTTGTGGGCCTGGTCGGTGATCGCCGCGAGCGTCGCCACCTGGAGCTGGTTGTAGACCTTGAGCCAGGTGGCCCCTTCTTCGGCCCAGTAGTCGACGACTTTGCGGGCCTGCTCGGGACCCGACAGCTCGTGCATGCCGAGGAGGTCGAGACGCATGTCGGGTCCGGGACTGATCAGGTACGGTCCGGTGACGAAGAGCCGGGGGCCGGGGATCTCGCCGCGTTCGATGTTGGCTTTGAGGTTGATCTCCGCATAGGGCGACGCGCTGCCGGTGGTCCGGATGGTGGTGACCCCCGCGCCGAGGTAAAGACGGGGTGCCGTGAAGTTCGACTGCACGGCGCGGGGCGCGAGCGTGTAGTAGAAGGTGTGATTGTGGAGCCCGACCAGGCCGGGGATCACGGTGTGGCCGGTGAGATCCATGACTCGGGCGCCGGCGGGGATCTTGGCACCGGCGGCCGGTCCGACCCAGCTGATCTTGCCCCGCTCGAGCACGATGGTCTGATCGGCGCGGGGTGCCGTCCCGGTGCCATCGATCAGTTGCACGTGGGTCAGGGCCACGACCGGGGCGTCGACCGAGACGTACTGGCGGACGCCCGATCCCAGGTTCTCGAGAGACTGTGAGGTGGCGATGGACGGGAGCGCGGCGCTGAGGAGCGCGAGCCAGGGAGCGATTCGCATGGAAGGCCTGAGTCAGAGTCTCCTCAATACTACTGCCGATTGGCGGCCAGCCAACCCCCCGCCTCAGCCATCCGCCAAGAGCGGGGCGAGGAGTACCCAGTCGGTTTGCCGGTCGCTCCCCACTAAGAAGTCATGACTCCCGATTTTCGCGAACCCGGCCTTCAGATAAAAGGCGATCGCTCGCGGGTTTCGCTCCCAGACACCGAGCCACAAGTGATGGCCACCGAGTTCTTGGGCCGCCTCGCGCGCCGCGAGCATCAGCGGCATCGCCGCTCCGGTTCCCTGCACGGAGCGAACCAGGTAGAAACGATGGAGTTCAACCGGTTCGGCGGCCACCACGCACGCCGGCGCCGACTTGCGGCGCACTTGGGCGAAACCGATGAGTTGGTGGTCCCGGTACGCGAGCACGGTTCGGACGTCGGGGTCGGCTAGCTCAGCGGCCTGCTGGGCCCTGCCATAGGATGACTCCAGGTGGACCTTGAGGTCTTCGGGGCGGTTGTCCGCGCCAAAACTATCGGCGAACGTGCGCGCCGCCAGTTCCGCCAGTACCGACGCGTCGGAGACGCCTGCGCGCCGAATCATGACCTCCACTTTACGGGTCCTCGCGCGCTGCCTTGATGGCGGCGATATCGATCTTCTTCATCCGAATCATCGCATCGAACGCGCGCTTGGCGGCAGCGGGATCGGGATCGGTGATCGCCTTGGTCAGGGCGATCGGCGTGATCTGCCAGGACAGTCCCCATTGGTCCTTGCACCAGGCCGCACGCGCTCTCCTGGCCGCCGTTGCCGACGATCGCGTTCCAGTCCTCGGCGTCGCGATCGTACCAAAGGCGCAACCTGTTCTTGGCCGGGTTCGGCATGTCACGGCTCCATTCGGATCGGGGCTCTGGGAAGTCTAGATCCACCCGCCGGGTCCGAGTAGTGCTCTCGATCCTCCTCTCCCTGTTTCACCTGGCGGACGACATCATCCCCTCGGCGCTCGGGTTGTGGCGCCTGCGATCGGGCCGGCGCCCCGGGGCCTAACCCAGCTTGGGATGGTCTTCCGGTGATCTCGGATGGTATTTTGAATTGATCGGACACTCAAATTTACGCACCATCGGAGCGAATCATGGACGGCAATGCACCCAAGGCCGGAGACAAGTGCCCGGTCATTCACGGAGGGAGCCAGGCAACGACGGCTGGAGGCAGGTCGAACCGGGACTGGTGGCCCAACCAACTGAACCTCGCGATACTCCATCAGAATTCGCCTCTGTCCGATCCCATGGGCACGGCGTTCAACTATGCCGAAGAATTCAAGAAGCTCGACCTCGAGGCCCTGAAGAAGGACCTCTTCGAGTTGATGACGACCTCGCAGGACTGGTGGCCGGCCGACTACGGTCACTATGGGCCGCTCTTTATTCGGATGGCGTGGCACAGCGCCGGAACCTACCGCACGGGTGACGGCCGCGGCGGCGCGGCTTCGGGCACTCTGCGCTTTGCGCCTCTCAACAGCTGGCCCGACAACGGCAATCTCGACAAGGCCCGTCGGCTGCTCTGGCCGATCAAACGGAAATACGGCAAGCAGGTCTCTTGGGCCGACCTCATGATCTTCGCCGGCAACTGCGCCATCGAGTCGATGGGACTCAAGCCCTTCGGCTTCGCCGGGGGCCGCGCGGACGTCTGGGAGCCCGACCAGGACATCTATTGGGGCGCCGAGGCGGAATGGCTCGGCGACAAGCGCTACTCCGGCGACCGGGAACTCGCGAACCCGCTTGGCGCCGTGCAAATGGGACTGATCTACGTGAACCCCGAAGGACCGAACGGCACGCCGGATCCCCTCGCGTCGGCCCGAGACATCCGGGAGACCTTCAAGCGGATGGCGATGGACGACGAGGAGACGGTCGCCCTTGTCGCCGGTGGCCACACCTTCGGCAAGGCGCACGGCGCCGGCGATCCTAAGCTGGTCGGACCGGAGCCCGAGGGAGCCGGCATCGAAGAACAGGGGCTGGGCTGGAAGAACCGCTTCGGCACCGGCAAGGGTGGCGACACCACCACCAGCGGGATCGAGGGCGCCTGGAAGCCGAACCCGACCACTTGGGACAACGGCTACTTCGATACGCTGTTCGGCTATGAGTGGGCATTGACGAAGAGCCCGGCCGGAGCCCACCAGTGGACGCCCAAAGACCCCGCCACGGCCGCGACCGTGCCGGATGCGCACGATCCGGCGAAGCGGCACGCGCCGATGATGACCACCGCCGACATGGCGCTCCGGGTGGATCCGATCTACCGCCCGATCTCGAAGCGGTTCCACGAACATCCGGACCAGCTGGCAGCGGCGTTTGCCAGGGCATGGTTCAAGCTGACCCATCGCGACATGGGGCCGCGGCCCCGTTACCTCGGCGCGCTCGTGCCGCGGGACGAGCTGTTGTGGCAGGACCCCATCCCCGCCGTGGATCACCCGCTGATTGACACGAAGGATATCGCGGCTCTCAAGCGCAAGGTCCTCGCGTCGGGACTGTCCGTCGCCCAGCTCGTCTCGACCGCCTGGGCGTCGGCCTCCACCTTTCGTGGCTCCGACAAGCGTGGCGGCGCGAACGGTGCCCGGCTCCGCCTCGCGCCGCAGAAGGATTGGGAGGTCAACCAGCCGGCCAAGCTGGCGCGGGTTCTGGAGACCCTCCTGACCATCCAGAAGGAGTTCAACACCGCCCAGACCGACGGGAAACAGGTTTCGCTCGCCGATTTGATCGTTCTGGGCGGGTGCGCGGCGGTCGAGCGGTCAGCGACGAAGAGCGGGTTCAAAGTGAAGGTGCCCTTTTCTCCCGGGCGGATGGATGCGTCTGATGAGCTGACGGATGTGGAGTCGTTCGCCGTGCTCGAACCGATCGCCGATGGCTTTCGAAACTACCAGAAAGCGGACTACACCGTATCGGCCGAGGCGTTGCTGGTCGATAAGGCGCAGCTCCTGACGCTGACCGCGCCCGAGATGACGGTGCTCGTGGGCGGCCTCCGGGTGCTGAGCGCGAATTTCGGGCAGTCCAAGCACGGCGTCTTCACGGACCGTCCCGAGATCCTGACCAACGACTTCTTCGTGAACCTGCTCGACATCGGGACCACGTGGAAAGCGACCTCGAACGCCGCGGACGGGTTCGAGGGCCGTGATCGGGTGACGGACGACGTGAAGTGGACCGCTACTCGGGTGGACCTCATTTTCGGGTCGAACTCAGAGCTCCGGGCGGTATCGGAGGTGTACGCCCAGGACGACTCGAAGGGGAAGTTCGTGCGGGACTTCGTGGCGGCGTGGGCCAAGGTGATGGACTTGGATCGGTTCGATCTGGCCTGATCCAAGCGACCGGCGGTCATGCTCGACGCCGGCCGCGCTGTCCTCGGCCCTCGCTGACTGAAGCCCGAGGGGCGGTAGCCCTTGGGCCGGGTCGTCCCAGTTGGTGCAACCGGCGTTAAGGATCGGGTAGAAAGCCAGGAAGGTCAGGACGACCAGGCCCACGGCCAGCAGCGGCATTTTGGTTTTCATCGTACCCTGGCCGCCTCCGTCGCCGACCTGGTCTCGAATCCGTCGGCTACCAAGGTGGCCGAGACCACGACCAATACCAAGGCCAACCCCGGCACCAGGCCGACCCACGGCGCATTGACGACGGTGTCGCGTCCCGAAGCGATCAAGGTGCCCCACGAGGTGGCCGGCGGCTGAACCCCGAGCCCCAAGAACGACAATCCGGCCTCGAGCGTGATCGCGTTGCCCAAACCCAACGTGGCGGCGGTGAGGAGCGGCAGTGCCACGTTGGGAAGCAGGTGCGTCAGAAACAACCGAATCGGCCCCGCGCCGAGCGCCCGCGACCCCTCAGCGTAGGGCCGGTCGAGGTGACTCAGGGTCTCGGCATAAGTAAGCCGGGCTACCGGCATCCACCCCGTCAACCCCAACGTGAGGACGATGAGCGCCGCACTCGGCTGCCAGAGCGCCGCGAGCAACAGCAACACGACCACCCGGGGCAACGCCAGCGCGAAATCGGTGATCCCAAGGAGAACCGCGGTAACCGGCCGGGGCGCCAGGGCCGAGAGCCCGCCGATCGTGATCCCGACCCCGACCGACACGGCGGTGGCGAGCAGCGCCACGGCCAGCGAAATCCTGGCCCCGAACACCAACCGGCTCCGGGTCCTCGACTACTCGCTGTTGTTCAGCTATGCCATCGTGTTCAACACCCGGCGGCCGCCGTTTGACGACGTTGCGGTTCGGCGGGCCATCGGCTTGGCCATCGACCGGCCCTCGATCGTGTCGGGCTATTCGTTCGGATTCGGGGTGCCGGCGTCGGGGCCGTTGCCGCCGGAGTTGAGCCGGGGGCCGGTCGTGGCGCCGCTCTATGCTCCGGGTCGCGGGCGGGCCATGTTAGGCAGTTCGCCCCGGAGCTTCGAACTGCTCACCGTCGGTAGCGGCGAGGCGGCCATGGAGCAGATGATCCAGCAGCAGCTGGCGCGGATCGGCGTCACGGTCATCATCCGGCAGGTCGAGTTGGCCACGTTTCTGGAACGGGTCCAGGGCGGGCACGACTTTGAGGCGGCGGTCATGGGGATCTCAGGTGATCTCCAGTTGGGATACCTTCGATCCCTGGCGGACCTAGCCGGGTTGTCGGTGCGGGGACAAGGCCGCACCTTGGTGCCGGTGTTCCGCGACTCGGTGCCGGTCACCTTTCTCTATCACGCCCGGGGCGTCCAGGGAATGAACCGGCGGCTCGAGGGGGTGCGAATGGACATCCGGGGCGAACTGGCCGGCCTGGCGGAGTGGCGGCTGCGATAGGTTACCTGTTGGCCGGCGGAATGATGGGGAGAACGATCCGCGACGGGTGCGCGGGATCATGGTAGACGGCGTTCTCGGCAACCTTCCATCGCCGGCTCTGACCGAGGGGCTCGCCGGTGTTCGGATTGATATCGAACCGCGGAAAGTTACTGCTGGAGATATCGAGCCGGATCCGGTGCCCGCGCCCGAAGATGAGTGACGTCGGATACATCTCGATGGTGTATTCCTGGGGACCGGCTCCGGCGAGGAGCCGGGCCGATTTCAGCGACTGGCGATAGCGAGCCCGGACGATCCCATCGCCCACGTTGAGATCCACACCCGCGGGGTAATCCGGGTTTGGAGGATAGACGTCGATCAGCTTGACGGTGAAGTCGGTGTCCCGCGCGTCGGAGCCGGCCCAGAGCGTCACCACCAGCCGGCCGGTGACCTCCAGGTCCTGTTCGAGAGGCGGAGTCTGAAACACCAGCACATCGGCCCGGGCCGAAAGCGGAAGATTGTCCCGGCAGAGCCAGTGGGCCGGTGAGCACCGTTGGTCCTGAGCTCCCCGGGGCATCAGCACCCCTTCGGACGAGACATTGCCGCCGATCGTCGGCACCGGATTCCGGGGATCGAAGGAGTACCCTGTCGGCGCGGCCGCTCGCGGCATCCGCGGAGCCAGGGAGCCGCCGGCCTGGAGGTAATACGGAGTGTATTGAGTCCGTGCGAGCGGCCATTCGCGCTCGTCGCGCCAGGCTCCGCCCACGAACAACCGGTTGTCGGGCGTCTTGTGGGCATCACCGCCGCCCATCACGAAGAGCCGGACCGGCGGCTCCCGGTCGACCCCGTTCTCGATTCCCAGCAACCAGCGGTCGAACCACCGTTTTCGAAGCCCGTTCATGTCGATGGCGGCCGCGTCACCGAACTCGGCCATGCCCGCATAACTCACTTCCTGCCCGCCATGGGTCCAGGGTCCGATGATCAGGCGCTGGAGGCTCTTCTTGGTCTTCGACAACTGGAGGTAGTTCATGTTGGCCACCTGGGTTCCCCAGGAGTCGTACCACCCGGTAACGTGATAGGCGGGAACATCTTGGTACCGCCTCAGATGGTCCACCACGCTGGCACCCATATCGGCCCAATAGGCGTCGTTGTCACCGTGCCGCATGGCCTCCACCAACCACGATTCGTAGTCCGGGGCGAACTTGAGCGCCGTGGTCCCGGCCTGGAGCGGCAGCGCCCGCGCCGATTCCTGGATCTTGGTACCGAGTTCGAGCAACGCCGGAATGGCCGCGGGGGTGGCGGCGGCCCGGGTGGCGGCCAAGAGTGCGTTGGGCGAAGCCGAGAGGCCGGTGGCCGCGGCCCGGGTGCCGGTGGCGTTGCCTAACGTCATGATCCAGTTGAGCCACCGGAGCTCGAAGGCGCCGTGGTGGCGAATCCCGTAGTACCCGGTGTTGCTCATCGCGTCGACCGGCACCATGGCCGCCAAACTCGGCGCATTGGTGATGGCGATCGCGTGCTGAGTGGCGCCGCCGTACGAGGTGCCGACGGTTCCCACTTTGCCGTTGGACCAAGGCTGGGCCGCAATCCACGCCAGCAAGTCGGCCCCATCGGGCCCGTCGTCACGGAGTGGTCGCCACTTCCCTTCGGAACCGTAGCGCCCCCGGATATCCTGGCGCACCACCGCGTAGCCGAGCGGCACGAAATACTGGACCTGCGATTCGGCCCCGCTGGCCATGTTGTACGGGGTCCGCTCGACGATGGTCGGGAACCGGCCGGACACCACGCCGCCCCGCCCCGGGGTGTAGACGTCGGTCGCGAGGCGGACCCCGTCTCGGGAAGTGACCATCACGTTTCGGCTAGCGACCACCTCGAACGGCGTCGAGTCCCGGGCCTGCGCCAACGCGGGAAGCGGGAATCGGGCAAGCGAGAGGGCCGCGAGAGCGACGATGGTGCTCGCGGAAGGACGGAGGGGTGGCACGCGGGTCTCTTCCTGGAAGTTCTCCCAAGCTACGCGGTCGGGGGCGGGCGGTCCACTCGGGATCGCGGAAGCCCGATGCGCGCTCCTCCCAACCCCGATAACTTTGGGCGTGCCTTGGTCTGCTCCCCCTCTAGTTCGGGCTTCTGCGCCGACCCGGCTCGACTTTGCGGGAGCGTGGACCGACGTGGCCCCCTTCGCGACCGAACGACGGGGGGTCGTGGTCAACGCCGCCATCGAACTCCGTGCGGAAGCCGAACTGCAAGTTGGCGGTGACCGCTACCGGCTCGAGGCCAAAGACCTCGCCCAGGTGGTCGAAGCCGATTGGGATGTGATGAATGAGCGGGACGGCTGGCTCGACCTCCTCAAAGCGGCCGTCCGGATCCATCAGTTGCCGCCTTGCCGACTCACCACTCGCTCGGCGCCGCCGCCCGGCAAGCAAGACCAATATGCCGCCGCACTCGGTGGGTTTCATCGGTTAGACTTCTCGGCCGCCGGGGTTCTGGTCCGCCCGTTGGCAGTGCCGCCGGCCTTTGCCGACTGGCTGGCCCGTCACATCATCGTGTGCTACACCGGGCAGTCGAGGGTATCGTCGGCCACGATCGGGCGGGTCATGGCCCGGTTCGTCGCGCGCGAGGCCGGGGAGGTGGCGGCGCTCGAGGGCCTGGCCGCACTTGGTATCAGGATGGCCGAAGCCCTCGAAGCGGGCGATGAGCGAGAGGTCGGCGACCTCTGGTCGGCCAATTGGCAAATCCAACAGCGGCTCGACCCGGGGATGCAAACGCCGGTCATGGCCCGGCTCGAGCAGGCGATGGCCGACTGCGGATCGTTAGGCGGCAAAGCGGCGGGGGCGGGCGCCGGCGGGACGATGTTCTTCGTCATCGGGGACGATCCGGCCCGGGCCGCCCGGGTGGCGGCGGAGCAGGGGTCGACCGTTTTACCACTGCAATGGGCATGGGAAGGGGTGCGGGTGTGGTAACGATCGAGGAGATCGAGGCGCGGCGGCCGTTGCTCGGGCGGGGCGACCTGGCGGCACTACTGGCTCGCCAGCTGGCGCGGGCCGGACGGCTGCTGGAGCAGGCGCCGGTAGTGCCGGACCAAAAAGCCATGCTCTCGACCGACGGCGGGATCTGTCCCAAGTGCGGGACGATTCTGGCCTTCGATCCCTGGAGTCCGAAGGTCCACACCTGCGGGGCATGTCAGGCCACCGTCACCGGCCCCCGCCACGACGGGCACTGGGCCCGGACCCAGCACCTCTGGATCGCCGAGCGGGCGGCCGAGCTGGCGGCCGTCGCGGTCCTGACGGATGATCAGCGGTGCGCCGAACGGGCCTGTCAGCTGCTGGCGGCCTACTACGAGTTGTATCACGCGCTTCCCAACGACGACAATGTCCTCGGCCCCACCCACCTCTTCTTCTCGACCTATCTCGAGTCGATTTGGATCACCAACTACCTCGCGGCCGCCCATCTCCTCCGGGAGCGCGGCTGGCTCAACGAAGCCGACGTCGAAGCGATCAACGCCATTGCCGACGAAGCGGCCCAGCTGATCGGCGAATTCGACGAGGGCATGAGCAATCGGCAAACCTGGAACGCGGCGGCGTTGACGGCCATCGCGGTCTGGTTCGATGATGACGACCTGGCCCAATCGGCCATCGAGGGACGGACCGGCCTGCTCGGCCACCTGACCGAAGGGTTCGGGGACGACGGGATGTGGGCCGAGGGCGAGAACTATCACTTGTTCGCGATCCGGGGGTTAGTGACCGGCATCGCCTGGGCCCGGGTGGCGGGGGCCGATCTGCTCGCCGATCCGGTCTTGGTACAAACGTTAGGCAGAGCGTTGATGGCTCCGGCCAGAACGGCGCTGCCGGACCTCACGTTTCCGGCCCGGAAGGACTCCCGGTTCGGCGTCTCCCTGGCTCATCCGGCATATCTCGAAGTGTGGGAGTGGGCGCTGGCCCGATTGGGCGACGACGCCCCGGACGACTTGGGCTCCTGGCTGGCCGCGCTCTACCGCCAACCGGCCCGGGGCGAACTGACTTACGACGCCTATCTCCACGATGCCGGCGAAACCGCTCGCGCGACCACAACCCGGGCCGACCTCTCGTGGTGGATGCTGTTCGCCATGGCCGAGTCGCTGCCCGAGGCGGAACCGTTCGCCTGGAACAGCGAGTTGCTGGCGTCCCAGGGCGTGGCGGTACTCCGGCGGGGTACTCGGTACCTGAGCCTCGAGTGCGGGGGGTACGGCGGTGGCCATGGGCATCCCGATCGGCTGCAGTTGACCCTCCATGCCGACGGGGTTCACTGGCTGGCCGATCCCGGCGCCGGCTCCTACGTGTCGCGCGACCTGTTCTGGTACCGGTCGACCCTGGCCCACAATGCGCCGATGCCGGGGGGCCGTTCGCCGACAATGGAAGACGCCCGGTGTTTGGCCTTCGATGAGTCCGGTGACTGGGCCTGGGTAGTGGGTGAATTTTCCTCGTTCAAGCGGACCGTCATTACCGGGCCCGATTGGATCCTCGACCTCGTCGATGGCGATCCGGGGTTCGAGTTGCCGTGGCACCTCGACGGCGAGGTCGTCGTCGAAACCGCCGGCCGGTGGGAACCGGCGGTGCTGGACCACGAGTTTGCCAAGGGGGCCGAGCAGTTCGTGGCCGACGGCGGCGACGTGGTACTCGCGGCGCGGAAAGGGGAAGCCACGGTGCGCCTCCACCTGGTGGGCGGCACGGTCATCCGGGCCACCGGCCTCGGGCGACCGGGCGACCCCGAGCGTCCGTTCTATCTCGTCCGCTCCGGCCCGCTTCGTCGGCTGGCGGCGGTGCTCGACCTTTCCGGCGGTGTCGGTGAGGTGGTTGTTCAGCCTGATCGCGTCACGGTGGGTCGGGTCGAGATTCGGCTGGGGCAGGGGACGGCCACGGTGGTGACGCCGGATGGCTCGATTGCCTTGGGCGGGGCGCGGGCGGCTCCGGTGGTTCGGAAGGCGTTGCTCGCCGAGCGGCCGATCCGCACCGAGGGGCGGGCGCTTCGGGTGGACCGGCAACCGGCCCTCGACGGGTCGCTTGACGGATTCGATGATCGGGCGCCACTCGAGATGGCCGACGAAGGGCACTACTACCGGAGCGAGGAGCCGTACGCCGGCCCCGACGATTTTGCGGCCACGGCGTTCGTCAACTGGGATGTCGGTCATCTCTACCTCGCGGTGCAGGTCCAGAAACCCGAGGTCGTGGTCTCCCCGGCCGGTACGGCGCCGCTCCGGCTCGATAACGAACCCGACGATATCCACTCCGACGGCATCCAGGTCTACTACCAGATCGGCGCGGCCGGCGAACCACGGGCATTCGTAATTCGGCCCGATGAGGCCGGGGGCATTCTGGCCCGGGCCATCGACGAGAAGGACCGGGCCATGGCAGCGGAGATTCGGGGAGGATCGGCTTGGCTCGAGTTGGGCTACTCGCTCACGGTCAGGTTGCCCTGCGGGGAACTCGGGGAAACGTCCGGCCAGCCGCTCGTCCTGTTCGACGTGGCGGTCAACGAGGCCCGCCCGGGGCGGATCCGGCGGGCCGGACAGTTGGCGTGGGGCGGCGGGAACGGGTGGATCTATCTCCGGGGCGACCGGCGGGATCCCCGTCAGTGGGGTTCGCTCAAGCTGCTCGGATGACCATTCCGGGTGTGACCTCGACCGGCAGCAAGCGACCCGAGTCTCTGTTTGGGCCGGGCGACCTCAGCGGGCTGCCGACGACGATGATGATGCGGAGCGCGGGATCCCGGCTTTGGGACGCCGAGGGGCGCGAGTACCTCGATTATGTGATGGCGTTAGGCGCTGTGACTTTTGGGTACGGTCACCCGCCGCTTCGCTCCAGCCGCCGCACTCGCCCGACAGAGGAGGCCAACCAAGCTCGGGCCCATCTTGCCGCCGGCGCCAAGGACGACAAAATCACCGGGGAGATCCCGGAGCGTTTCCACTACGGTGGCGGTGATGTGGGCTTGAGTTACGGCCTTCGGATTTTCGGCGAGAAGATGTCGGTGTCGTTAGGGCTCCTCAATACGACGGACGGTGGAGTGTTCCCCGGGGTTCCCTACGTGGACTTCGTGATCCGGTTCTGATCTTTTTTGCCGAGACCCCATGCCTTTTGATGACTATCACCGATACGATGGGCACGGCCTCGCCGAGCTGATTCGGACCCGGCAGGTCTCCGCGCGCGAGGTGCTGGAGGCGGCGCTGGCCCGGGCCGACCGCCTGAACCCCATGCTCAATGCCATCATCCACCGGATGGACGACGCTGCCCGGGCCGCCCCGGTCGGCGCCGGGCCGCTCGGCGGCGTCCCGTTCCTGATCAAGGATCTGGTCCAGTTGGTGAAGGGCGAGCCCTATCGGGCCGGCAGCCGCTTCCTCGGCGATTACCGTCCCGATCACGATACCGAGTTGGTGACGCGGTTTCGCCGGGCCGGGTTGGTCCCGTTCGGCAAGACCAATACTCCGGAGTTCGGCCTCACTCCGTATACCGAGCCGGAACGGTTTGGGCCGAGCCGGAATCCGTGGAATCTTGCCCGCACCACCGGCGGCTCGAGTGGTGGCTCCGCCGCCGCGGTGGCTGCCCGGATCGTGCCCATCGCGGGCGGCGGCGACGGCGGTGGCTCGATCCGGATCCCGGCTTCCTGCTGCGGCGCGTTTGGTTTGAAGCCCAGCCGGGGCCGGAATCCAACCGGCCCGGATGTCGGCCAACTCTGGCACGGCGCGGTGGTCGACCACGTCATTACCCGGAGCGTCCGCGATAGCGCCGCGGTACTCGACGCCACCGCCGGCGCCGATCCCGGAGCGCCCTACGCCTGCCCGGCTCAGGAGCGGCCCTATCTCGAGGAAGTGACCCGAGAGCCTGGCAAGCTCCGGGTCGCCTTCACCACGAGGTCCTTCCTCGGCCAAGCCTCGCATCCGGACTGTGTGACCGCGGTGACCAACACGGCGGCCCTGCTGGAATCGTTAGGCCACCACGTCCTCGAGGCAGCACCCGTCTTCGACGGCGCCGGATTCGCTAATGCGTTCGTCACGATGGTGTGCTCCGAGTGCGCCGCCGATGTTCACGATGCCGGCCTGATTCTCGGGAAGAAACCGACCCGGACCGAGTTCGAAGCCGCCACCTGGGCCGTCCGCCTGCTCGGGAAAGCGCTCTCCGCCGAGGATCTGGCCATTGCGCTCCGGGTCGTTGGGCAGGTCGGGCGGAAGGTCGGAGCGTTCTTCGAGCAGTACGACGTCTTGCTCACACCCACCCTGGCAGTGCCGCCCTTTCCGATCGGCGCCCTCCAGCCGAAACCGGCGGAACGCGCCGCGCTCGAAATCGTTGGCCGGATCGGGTCGGGCCGGTTAGTCAAGGTGACCGGCCTTCTCCACCAGATGGCCGATCAGATCTTCGAGACGATTCCGTTTACGCCGCTGTTCAACGCCACCGGGCAGCCCGCCATGAGCGTGCCGCTCGAATGGAATGCCTCCGGTCTTCCGATCGGTCTTCATTTCGTGACCAAGCTGGGCGACGAAGCCACCCTGTTTCGGCTCGCGGGTCAGCTTGAACAGGCCCGCCCCTGGGCCGACCGGATTCCGCCACTCGGAGAGACTGCCCGTGGCTAAGCCAGCCGCCTTCAAGCTCGTCAAGCGCGCCGAGACGATTCGGTACGGCAAGACGCTCCGCAGTGGCCCGAGTAAGAAGGAACTCGACCGGATTGAAGTGGCCACCCGCGACGAAATTTCGGCCCTTCAACTGGAGCGGCTCCGGTGGTCGCTGGCCCACGCCTATGAGAACGTGCCCCGCTACCGGGAGAAGTTCGAGCGCCAAGGGGTCCACCCAAGCGATCTCAAGACCCTCGAGGATCTGGCCCGGTTTCCCTTCACGGCCAAAGAAGATCTTCGGGAGACCTTCCCGTTCGGAATGTTCGCCGTTCCCCGGGAACAGGTCGTCCGGGTCCACGCCTCCTCCGGCACGACCGGCAAGCCCACGGTGGTTGGCTATACGGCCAAGGATATCGAGACCTGGTCCAAGCTGGTGGCCCGGTCGATCCGCGCCGCGGGGGGCCGGAAGGGCGACATCGTCCAAGTGACCTACGGCTACGGGCTCTTTACCGGGGGGCTCGGGGCCCACTACGGCGCCGAGCGGTTGGGCTGTACCGTGATCCCGATGTCCGGGGGCCAGACCGATAAGCAGATTCAGATGATCCAGGATCTCCGCCCCGACGTCATCATGTGCACCCCGTCGTACCTGCTGGTCATCGGCGACGAATGCCAGCGGCTCGGGATCGATGCCCGGATGCTCTCGCTCAAGGTGGGAATCCACGGCGCTGAACCCTGGACCGAGGAAATGCGGCGGGAAATCGAAGACCGGTTTGCGATCGATGCGGTCGATATCTACGGCCTATCGGAAGTGATGGGCCCCGGCGTTGCCAACGAGTGCGTCGAAACGAAGGATGGCCTGACCCTCTGGGAGGACCACTTTTACCCCGAGATCGTCGACCCCCAGACCGGGACGCCGTTGCCGGATGGTACCGCCGGTGAGCTGGTTCTGACCTCGCTCACCAAGGAAGCGCTACCCGTCATTCGGTACCGAACCCGCGACCTCACCGCCCTGCTGCCCGGCACCGCCCGCACGATGCGCCGCCTGGCCCGGATCACCGGCCGGAGCGACGACATGCTGATTATCCGGGGAATCAACGTGTTTCCGTCCCAGGTCGAGGAGTACATCCTCAAGATCGGCCTCTACTGTCCCCACTATTTGCTGGAGGTCCGCCGCGAGGGCCGCCTCGACACCCTCGACGTCGTGGTCGAACTGAAGGACGATACCATCTCCTCCCACGCCGCCCAGCAAGGCGCCCAAATCCTGGCTCACGACATCAAGACCTTCATCGGCATCGCCACCACCGTCCGGGTCGAACCCCCCGGCACCATCGCCCGCTCCCAAGGTAAAGCCCGCCGCGTCCTCGATCTCCGCTAACGCCGAGTGCCGAGACAAAAAAAGGGGCCGGAGACGTCCGGCCCCCCCTGGTGATCCCCGCAGAAATCGCGGTTAGCTCAGGTGCTTGCTCACCAATTTGGTCATCTCGAACATGTTGACCGTCGCCTTGCCACCGAACACGGGCTTGAGCGCGGCATCGGCATTGATGTTCCGCCGGTTCTTCCTGTCCTGCAGATCGTTCTTCTTGATGTAGGCCCAGAGCTTCTTGGTGACTTCGGTCCGGGGCAACGGCTTCGAACCAAGCACCACGGCGAGCTTCTCGCTCAGGTTCATCGGCTTCATGAATGCAGCAGACGGCTTCCGTTTGGCGGCCGGCTTCTTCGCTGCCTTCCTCGGTGCTGCTTTCTTGGTCACCTTCTTGGTCGCCTTCTTGGCGGGTTTCTTCTTGGCTGCCATGCGTTCTCCTGGGAAAAGGACACGAGCAAATTACTACGGGATTCAACTTCCGAGAGAAAATCTAAGAAGCCTCTCTAGGAACACAATAGGGAAAATGGCTTTTTCCCTCTAAATTCCCCTCGGAAACCCCTCGGAGCCCTCTATTTCCGTTTGGCGGCCGGCTTCTTCGCCGCCTTCCTCGGTGCTGCCTTCTTGGTCGCCTTCTTGGTCACCTTCTTGGTCGCCTTCTTGGCGGGTTTCTTCTTGGCTGCCATGCGTTCTCCTGGGAAAAGGACACGAGCAAATTACTACGGGATTCAACTTCCGAGAGAAAATCTAAGAAGCCTCTCCAGGAACACAATAGGGAAAATGGCTTTTTCCCTCTAAATTCCCCTTGGAAACCCCTCGGAGCCCTCTATGTCGGCACTTTCCTACGTCTCAGGCCCCTCGACGGCCCCCCTAATCGGCCGGACCATCGGGGCGGAATTGGACCGGGTTGCCCGGGAAACCCCCGCGGCGCTGGCCGTCGTGAGCTGCCACCAAGGGGTCCGGCTCTCCTATGGCGAGCTCCACGAAACGGTCGAACGGGCCGCTCGGGCCTTCCTTTCCCTCGGGGTGGAGAAGGGCGACCGGGTCGGGATTTGGGCCGGGAACTGTGTCGAGTGGCTGATCGTCCAGTACGCCACCGCTAAGATCGGGGCGGTGCTGGTCAACGTAAACCCGGCCTACCGCCGCCACGAACTCGAGTATGCCCTGGGTCAATCGGCCGTCACCGTCTTGGTGGCCGCCCGGAACTTCCGGCAGACCGACTATCTCGAACTGCTCCGGGCCGTGACCCCCGAGCTCCCCTCGCTCCGGGCCACCGTCCTCCTCGGCGAGGGTTCCGCGGGCATGCTGGGGTGGGAGGAGTTTCTCGAAGGCGGCGGGCCTGCCCTCGCGGCCAAGCTCCGGGACCGAGAGTCGGAACTCGATTTCGACGACCCGATCAACATCCAGTACACCTCGGGCACCACCGGTTTCCCGAAGGGCGCCACCCTTTCCCATCACAACATTCTCAACAACGGGTTCTTCGTCGGCGAAGGCTGCGGCTACACGGCCGCCGACCGGATCTGTGTCCCCGTGCCCCTCTACCACTGCTTCGGCATGGTCATGGGCAATCTCGGCGCGCTGACCCATGGGGCGGCGGTGGTTTATCCCGACGTCGCGTTCGACGCCAAGGCCACCCTCGAGGCCATCCAGGCCGAGCGGTGCACCTCGCTCTACGGCGTACCAACGATGTTCATCGCCGAGCTGCAGCATCCGGATTTTGCCGGCTATGACCTCTCGAGCCTCCGGACCGGGATCATGGCCGGCTCACCCTGTCCGGTCGAGGTGATGAAGGAAACCATCGCCCGGATGTACCTCCGGGACGTCACCATTTGCTATGGCATGACCGAGACCTCCCCGGTCTCGTTCCAAAGTGGCAAGGCCGACGACCTCGAACACCGGACCGCCACCGTCGGCGCCGTTCATCCCCACGTCGAGTGCAAGATCATCGACCCCGACACCGGGCGAGCGGTCCCCCGCGGCATTCCCGGAGAACTCCTGAGCCGGGGCTACCTCGTGATGCTCGGCTACTGGGGCGACGAGCTCGCCACCTCGGCCGCGATCGACCGGGCTGGCTGGATGCACACCGGTGATCTGGCCGTGATGCGGGACGACGGCTACGTCAACATCATCGGGCGGATCAAGGACATGGTCATCCGGGGCGGGGAGAACATCTTTCCCCGAGAAATCGAAGAATTCCTCTATCGGCACCCGAAAATTCAAGACGTTCAGATCGTCGGGGTGCCCGATCAGAGGTACGGCGAAGAACTCTGCGCCTGGGTCAAACTGAAGGACGGCCACACCGCCACCGAGGAGGAGATCAGAGCGTTTTGCAAAGGCCAGATCGCCACCTTCAAGATTCCCCGGTATATCCGATTTTCCGAGGGGTTTCCGATGACCGTCACCGGCAAGATCCGAAAGATCGAAATGCGCGAAGTGTCGGTTCGGGAGTTGGGACTCGAACTGGCGGCCTCGGTCAAGACGGCCTGAGGCCCGCCGAATCGCGGAACCCTGATTTTGTTGGTATTCTCCACCTCATGAGAATGCCCTCGTTCCAGGAGGCGATGCTCGTCGTCGCCCTGACCACTCCAGTCGCGGCCCAACCCCGACCCACGCTGTCGCCCCTGACCCGGCAGTTCGTGGTCGAAGACGCGCCCGTCATAGCCCTTCGGCACGTCCGGGTAATCGACGGCACCGGCGCACCGGTTCGCGACAACCAAACTGTGGTCTTCACCGACGGCCGGATCACCGCGGTCGGTGACGACGCATTGGTCACCGTGCCCCCTGGCGCCAAGGTCCATGATCTCACGGGGACCACGCTGATCCCCGGGCTCTACGACCTCCACGCCCACCAATACTTCTTTTCGAGCGCCGGCCTGACCCAGATGGCAGTCTCGGCTCCCCGGCTCTATCTCGGCGGCGGCATCACCACCGTCCGCACCGCCGGCGCCCAGATGCCGTACGACGAGATCAACACCAAGCGCGACATCGACCGGGGCCTGGCCCCCGGACCCCGGATGCACTTGAGCGGCCCGTACCTCGACGGTCCCGATCCCGGGCCCGGCCGCGAGCGCCGGCTCGAAAGCCCCGAAGAAGCCCGCCGGGTGGTGGCCTACCTCGCCAGCGAAGGCGTCACTTGGCTCAAGTTCCAGGGCGGGGTCGGCCGCGCCGTGTTAGGCGCCGCCATCGAGGAAGCCCATAAGCACGGGATGGGAGTCACCGGCCATCTCTGCTCGGTCAGCTTCCGCGAAGCCGCCGCCCTCGGCATCGACAACCTCGAACACGGGTTCATCACCAACAGCGACTGGGTCCCGGACCGCGAGCCCGACCGGTGCTCGCCCAAGAACATGCGGATCCAAGCCGACGTCGACGTCGACTCGCCCGCGGTCGATTCAACGATCCGCGAGCTGCTCGCCCGAAACGTGGCGCTGACCTCGACGCTATCGGTCTATGAGTTGTTCGTGCCCGGCCGCGCCAAGGTTCCCCCGGAAGCGCTTGAGATGATCGCCCCGGCCGCCCGGGCCGTCGTTCTCTCCGAACTCAAAGCCACCAACGAGGGCAACGGTTTCGTCTCGCCCCGGCTGTTCCAGAAGATGATGCAGTTCGAACGGAAGTGGGTCCAAGCCGGCGGCCTCCTCGCCGCCGGGGTCGATCCCTGGGGCAACGGAAGCCTGCCCGGCTCCGGCGATCACCGGAACTACGAACTCCTGATCGAAGCCGGATTCACCCCGGTCGAAGCCATCAAGATCATCTCGGCCAACGGTGCCCAAGTCCTCCGCGAACTCAACCAGCGCGGCACCCTCACCATCGGCAAACAAGCCGATTTGGTGGTGCTCGACGGCAACCTCGCCGCCACCCCCGCCGTTATCCGCAACGTCCGGTTAGTCTTCAAAGACGGCATCGGCTATGACGCCCAGAAGCTCCGCCTCTCAGTCAAAGGCATGGTCGGCATCCAATGATCGCCCTCGCGCTGTTCCTGCAAACTCAACTCCCCGCCGAGTGCCGAGCGCCGAGCGCCGAGCGCCGAGCCTCCGAGTGCCGAGTCGCCGAGATCAGAGCGCTGGGCCGGTCTGAACGGGCGGCCGCCGTGCCCCGAGTCGCCTTTGACCTGAAAGACCCGAACCCCGCCATTCGAGCCGAAGCGATCTGGGCGTTGGCCCAGCTTGCCAAAGACTCGACCGCCGCCGATACCGTGGCCGGGTTGCTCTTGGCCCTCGGGCCCCGGCCGCTCGAACTCGCGGCGGCGGCGCGGGCACTTGGCCGGGTCCGCCAGACCAATCCGGCTCGGGCGGCCAAGACCGCGGCGTTGTTCGACGGCTGGCTGGCGGAGGCCGCCGGCCCCGCCACGGTGGTCGAGATCGTTCGCGGGGCCGAGTCATTTGTCCGGATCAACGGCCGGGTGGCGTTCTTGAGCAGCGGGGCGCTCGATCGCTTGGAGCAACTGACCCTCTACCCCGGCGGGAGCGATCCGGCGGCGGCAGCCCGAGTGCGGCGCGCCGCGGTCGCCACGCTCGCGCGGGCCGGCCGCCGGCCTCAGCCTTTGCTCGCCAAGGCACTGACCGATGCCGATCCCGAGGTCCGCCGGCTCGCGATCGGGTGGGCATCGGCAGCTCCCGACCTCGCCGAGCGGCGGGATGCCGTGACGCGGGGGATGACCGACCCCGAGCCCAGGGTCCGGCTCGAGGCGCTCCGCGCCTTCAGTCGTCATTTCCAATCGGGCGATTGCGGTCCGGTGCTCCGCGCCACCAAGGATCGTTCCGGCGCTGTTGCCCTTGAGGCGCTCGATCTCCTCGCCAACCCCTGTCCGGATTCACTCGCCGCGGCCGACGCGTTGGGGCGGATCGTCGACTCGCTGGCGGCCTCTCCCCGCGGACGGATCGAAAGCCTGGCGAGCTGGCACCGGGGGGCCCATGCCGTGCTGGCCTTGGTCAAAGCGGCGCCGGCCCGGGCCGCCACCCTGCTGGGCCGCCTGGCCGCCGATCCAACCTGGCAGGTTCGTGCCTATGCCGCCCGCGCGGCGGCCATTGTTGGTGATGGCGACCGGCTCTTGGCTCTCGCCGCCGATCCAGAGGACAACGTGCGCCACGCCGCGATAACCGGGCTCCTCAAGGTCCGCGGTCACGCCAATGATTCGGTGCTCCGCGCCCAGCTGGCCCGGACCGACTACCAACTCGTGATGACCGCCGCCCAGCTGCTCGAAGGCGCCCCCGATCGCGCCCGGGCGGCTGGATCGCTGGTGGCGGCCCTCCGCCGACTCACGGCCGAACGCCGGGAGAACGCCCGCGATCCCCGAGTCGCGATCCTGGACCGGTTAGGTGAGCTCGGTGACCCGGGCTTGGCGGCGAACCTCGAGCCCTATCTCCGGGATTTCGATCCCGAGGTGGCCAACCGGGCCGCTCGGTTGGTGACCAAGTGGACCGGGGTGACCAAGGTGGCCAATCTGGTCCCGCTACCCAAACAGGCCCCGGATTCGGTCCCCGCCAATGGAACCAAGCTCGTGGTGGTCATGAGCCCAGGGTCGGGCGGCGGCAGTTTCGAGATCACCCTGCGACCGGATCTGGCTCCCGTCACCACCGCCCGGGTCGTCGCCTTGGCCCGCCAGGGGTATTACGACTTGCTGACCTGGCACCGAGTGGAACCGAACTTCGTGATTCAAGGCGGCAGCCCCAATGCCAACGAGTACTATGGCGATGCCCGGTTCCTGGCCGACGAAGTCGGACCGCTCTCCCACGAACGGGGTACCCTCGGGATTTCGACTCGGGGCCGGAACACCGGCGACGCCCAGCTCTTCGTGAATCTGGTCGACAACCTCCGGCTCGATTTCGATTACACCGTCTGGGGTCAGATCACCCGCGGCATGGACGTCGTCGATGAGATCCTCGAGGGCGACGTCATCGAACGGATCGAGGTTGTTGACGTCCAGGCCGACCGACGGCTACGTTGAAGATGGCATCAGGCGGAAAACTCGGCTCCAGGGGAGGCTTCATGATCGAGAAGATCGGGCTGGCGTTGGTCATCGCGGGATCCGGACTGACGGTCGGCAGCACGGCCGCCGCCGCCCAAAAGAAGGACCGGTATCTCATCACTGTCGAGGAAATCAAGGAGCGGGAGGATATCTCGACCGTGCATGACGCGGTTCGGCTCCTGCGGCCCCAGTGGCTCAAGACCGCCCGCTCCAAGGGAGGCCTCGGGTCGGCTTCGTTCGGATCGGCGGCCTCCCGGCCGTCCAGCCGCAACACCGGGAGCGAGGACAACCCGACGGGATCCATCGACGCCGCGTCCCAAACCGCCAATGCCGATCGGGACCGGATGATGGCTGACGAAGCCAACAAAAAGTCGGGCCCGGTGGCCTACGTCGATGACGTCAAGCAGGAAAGCGTCGAGAACCTCAAAAACATTCGAGTCGCCGAGGTCGCGGAAATCCGTTATATGAACGGGACCGACGCGTCGGGGCGGTACGGGGCGGGGCACGAGTCCGGTGCGATCTTGCTCAAGACCAACCGGCTGCGACAATAGGGCGGGGTGAAACCAGCGAAGGGCCGGGGCGAGCGTCTGCTCGCCCCGGCCCTTTTTTGCTATTTCTTGGCCAGCGTGTAGCTCCCCCCGCCAACGAAGCTCCCGCCCTGCATCGCTTCCAGGGTACCGGTAACCTGGGCCCCGTCGGGGCTAAGGGTGGCCTTAAACGTCACGTCGTACTCGCCGAAGACCTGCTTCCAGGTGACGGTGTCGCCATCGATTACCAGGTCCCGGGGCTCGCCGGGGGCCGGGGCCTCGCCTCCGCCTAACGAGGCGGTGACCTTGAAGCCCGTACCGTCCTTGGCGAGGGTGACGGTCATGGTGCCCGAGGGCCCGTCGGTGGTGTAAGGCCCTTCCCAGGTGCCTAGAAGTTTCGGATTGGCGGCCGCGGTGGCGGCAGGCGCGGCGGCTTGGGCGGCGGCCGATGATGCCAGGGTAGCGGAGATGGCGCCAGTGAGGAGGATGGCGACGAGGTCGAGGGAGCGCATCAAATTCCTTTCAGTCAGGACGGGCGGTTGTGAACTGGTGTGTACGGGGCCTTGGGCTCCGAGGTTTCGTTTAGAGACGCCGGAGTCTCACTCTGGTCACACTGTGGTCGGCGCCCTTTTCCAAAATCAGATGGGCCCGCTCCTTGGTGGGCTCGATGTTCTCCTGCAAGTTCCGGCCATTGATCTCGGTCCAGACCCGGCCGGCAAACGCCAGCGCCTCCGCGTCGCTCATCTCGGCGTACCGGCGGAAGAAGGATTTGGGGTCGCGAAACGCGGTGTCCCGAAGCCGCTGGAACCGGCTCAGGAACCATTGCCGGATGTGTGTCTCGTCGGCGTCGACATAGATCGAGAAATCGAAGAAGTCCGACACGAAGGGCCGGTCACCGTCGCCCAAGCGGCCGTCGGCGCCTTGGAGCACGTTGAGGCCCTCGATGATCAAAATGTCGGGCTGGCGGACCACTTCCTCGGCCCCGGGCACGATGTCGTACACCAGATGCGAGTACACCGGAGCTGCAACCGTGGGGGCACCACCCTTCACGTCGGCCACGAACTGGACCAGGCGCCGAACGTCGTAGCTCTCCGGAAAGCCTTTGCGCTGCATCAACCCCCGCTCCTCCAACTGGGCGTTGGAGTACAGGAAGCCGTCGGTGGTGATGAGCTCGACCGTCGGGTGGTCAGGCCATCGGGCTAGGAGCGCCTGCATGACCCGGGCGGTGGTGCTCTTCCCGACCGCCACGCTGCCGGCAATCCCGATGATATAGGGCTTCCGGCCGGCCGTCTTGCCGAGAAAAATATCGGCCACCCGGGCCAAGTCGCGGGTGGCGGCCACATGGAGGTTGAGAAGCCGCGAAAGGGGAAGGTAGACTTCCTCGACATCCCGCATCGAGAGCTGGTCGTTCACGCCCCGAAGCTCAGCCAGGTCCGCCTCGGTCAAGGTGAGGGGGGTGTTGAACCGGAGCGGGGCCCACTCGTCTCGTTCGAAGTTGGTGTAGGTGGCGAATGGCATCGGACTGAGAACTAAGAGTTCAGCCGGGCCGGGTCAAGCGAACGGCCTCGGCCGCCGGGAAACGTGGCAACCACTGGTCGTCCCTGCTTCGCCCGAATTCCAGTCAGTTGTTCGTTCGGTTGGTCTATCGTAAGTTGTTGTAATATGACACTTTGTGTTCGATGGCGCCACGCCCGGCACCTCGGCCGCGAATGTGCCGAACCAGGGCTACCCGTTGGCGAACTGGATCTTCGACGCCGAGCTGCCCGAGATGTTCGGGATCGCCAAGCCGAAGCAACTGACCCCCGAGGCGGTCCCCCGCGCCCCGATGGATCCCGCCCGCTACGTCGGGACCTTCGAGGCCTTCGGCTCGAAGTCGATCTCCACCGCCGTCGGCGGCAAGCTGACGGTGCAGTCGATCTCGGGGGCCGGCAGCAGCAATGCCGTGGCCACCGAGCTGCTTCCGTTGGGCGACGATCGTTTCTCCCGGTCGAGCCGGCAATGGGTGGCAATCGCGGATGGGATGTGGCGTTCTGGGGTCGCGACGGGACCGGGCGCGCCACCAACTTCCTCTAGGGCGACACGCCGTTCGCGCCTAGCGCCTGGCGGGCCCGGCCAGTGGCCCAATTCCACTCGAACCAGCGGTGCGGACGGCCTTCCGTCCGTTTGGCAAACTCCTCGCCCACGTCCCGGCGGATCTCGGACTGCATCGGCTCAGGAAGCGAAGGGAGCCGCGCCACAATCGCTGGGATCGCGTCGGACGACAGGCCCCGCGTGAGATAGGCAACGTCGAGTTTGCCCGTGTCCGTGTATCGGTCGATGTTCCGGTTGGCGATCCAAGCCTCGTGGTTCCAGTAGATGAGCGCGATGAAGAGGATCATGGCCACCGCCGTGGCGCGGCGGAAAAGCCGGCCGGCATCGAAGTCCCCGGCGACCTCGAGTGCCAGTATCACCAGGCCCCCGGCGACCGCGCTCATGTAGGCCTGGGCATACAGCCTTGCCGTCGTGAATCCGTACGCCGCCTCGTACAGCCACACTCGTCGGAAGGCCGAGCCGAGCAGCAACATCACCGCCGCGATGACCGCGAAGGTCACAAGGCGGAGGAGGCGCTCACGCCCCTCATCATTGCCATAACGCTCCGAGGCAACGATCAGCAGCGCACTCGCGGAGGCGACGACGGACAACTCGCCGAAGCCTCGTCGGGCATACTCCGCAAAGGTCACCCCGGAGGCCGGTGTTTCCGGGAGAGTGCCGAAGAGGTAGCCCAACTGCACCGCCAGGAACAGCCAGAGCAGTCCGGCGACGCCGGCGAGCAGCATCAATCGCTCGGTCGATCCCAGCCACTTCTCGGGGGCCTTGTCCTCCATCGCGGGGGAGCGTCCCGACTCGATCGACGCGTATCCATAGGCACCGAGCACGATCACGAGGAGGACTCCGAAAAACACCACGCGCGGCCCGAATTCCCGGCTCACCAGGTCTCCGACCGCGTCCCGCCATGCGGCGAAGACCGGATCCGCCGCCGCGAGCAGCAACGCAAAGCCGACCAAGACCGGCAGGGTGATGGCGAGGCCCCGGACCCGCGCCCGCGCCCGGGTCGACCGGATGACGTGGGTTGCGTCGACGCCCTGGCGCATTGCCTGCACCGCCGCGATCCCGATGGCCACCAGCGGCGCGGTCGCCGCGAACCGGGCGGTGATCGATCGGGGAGAAGGGTTGGCGGTCAGCAACATCTGGATCGCCAAGAGGAAGACGATGGCCAGGCCGATCAGCCTCCAGAGGTCCGGACTGGCGGTCACCGCCGTCGCTCCGGCAATCACGACCGAAGCGCCGCCCAGAATCAGGATGGACCGCGGCGGCTGGCCGTGCGGGCGGGAGCACGCCAAGAGGCCGGCCACGGCGGCGCCGGTCCACAGGGTCCAGTTGATTCCGGGGCGGGCATCGTACAACACCCAGTTTCCGAAGCCGGCCACCGCTGCGGCCAGGGCCCAACGCATGATGGGCCCGCCGGCCGCGGCACTCGGTCCCGGGCTTGGATTCACCGATTCCTCGCTCATGGAGCGAACATCTGACAAGTTCTACTAGTTGTCAAGTTCTTTGTATTGCAAAGTAGTCAACTGTCAGGCCGGCGGAACCGAGAGATGCTCCGCCACGATCATCCAGTTCCCGCCGAGTCGGCGAAAGACCGCCGTCCAAGCACCCAGGATCGTGTGGGGATTCCCGGTCGGTGCGATATGGGGGATCGACCAAGTCGCCGTGAGGACCCCGGCGTCCGGGCCGAGTCGGTCGACGTAGACCTCACCCCAGACCCATTCGGCGTCCCGCATGTTCTGCCCGGCATTGGCCCAGAAGGCCGCGATGCCGGCCCGGATCGAATCGGTCGACGCCACGATCTGGCCGCCGCTGGCCGAAACGACCCGGCCCGAATCCGGGTACAGGGCGTTCATCCGCCCGGCGACACCCGGCTTGGTAAAGTCGTAGGCGGTCTCGATCCGGGCCTTGAGAGTGTCGGCAAGGGCCGCATCCGGCCCCCCGACGCTCGGACCCTGGCAGCCGACTAGCAGGGGCGCGGCCAGCAAAAACCCGAGCCCGGGGCGGCCCCACTCTTTGGTCATGTGTCCCTCCGAAGAGACGATCGGTGTACCATGGTGGTGACAGGAGAGCCGGTTGGACGCCAACCGGCGGTATGCGCTATCTCAACTTACCGCCTGGCGCGGCAAATGCGATCGAGCCAAAAGCTGCCTGATACGATACATTGCTCGGTGATCTCCAACTGAGGGCATCCATGAAAGCCGTCATCGTTTCGAGCCTGGTCGCCGCGGGCTGGCTAGCCGCATGTTCCACGCCCGCCCGGTCTCCCGAAGACGCTACCGGCGCGAAGTCCGCTCGCGACCTTCAGCTGATCGAAGCCCCCGCCAACCCAGCCGCCGGGATCTCGGACCTTGAGGCCGGCCGCCCGCCCCGGGCACCTAGGAACCGGCCGGTCGAGCGCGTCCTGGCGGACCAGCCCCTTCCAGCGCCGCAAACCGAACCCGCCCCGGTCGAACCGGCCGTCGTGCCGGCCGTTGCCGAACTGACGATCCAGCCGGTCGGTGGGCCGTCCGCCGTCACATCGGAGTCATCGGCCGCTCCCGCCGACGAGATCGTGGAAATCCGGGACCGAGGGCTGCCGATGTCGTTCCAGGCCCCCGGCGGCGACTACCCAGCCATCGATGGGTCAGAGGGATTCACCGCTCGGCGCGGTCCGACGATTCTGATTCGGGGCGGCCGCGGCGGAGTGGACGATGACTGCGACCTCGATCGCCCGGGTGCCCACGGCAACCACGGGGTGGCAATCAACCGAACCTCCCCGTCAACACCGGGCGGGCTCCGAAGCTCCGGTCCGTCACGCGTCGGGGGCCGGCGCGGCGCCGGGATCCGATAGCCCAGAGAAGCATCGCGCGGGCCCGGCGGGCGAGATAAGTTTGGCGGATGACCGCCTTCGAACTCTCGCCCCGGGCCGCTGACCTTCGCGGCCGGCTGATCGCCTTCATGGATCAGCATGTCTATCCCAACGAAGCCATCTTTCACGCCGAGGTCGCCGCCCGGCGGTGGCACCCCACGGCGGTGGTCGAGGATCTCAAGACCAAAGCCCGCGCCGCCGGCCTTTGGAACCTGTTTCTCCCTCATTCCAAACACGGCGCCGGCCTCACCAACCTCGAATACGCCTCGCTCTGTGAGGTCATGGGTCGCTCGCCGATCGGGTCGGAGCCGTTCAACTGCTCCGCCCCCGACACCGGCAACATGGAAGTCCTCGAACGCTACGGAACCGAAGAGCACCAGCGCCGCTGGCTCGACCCGCTGCTGAATGGCGAGGTCCGCAGCGCCTTCGCCATGACCGAGCCCGAGGTGGCCAGTTCCGACGCCACCAACATCCGGGCGTCCATCGCCAAGGACGGCGACAGTTACCTCATCAACGGACGGAAGTGGTGGACCTCCGGTGCCGGCGATCCCCGCTGCAAGATTTTGGTCGTCATGGGCCGGTCCAACCCCGACGCCGCCACCCATTTCCAGCAGTCGATGATCTTGGTGCCGACCGACGCCCCCGGCGTCACGATCGAACGAATGCTGACGGTGTTCGGCTACGACGACGCCCCCCACGGACACGGCGAGGTGTCGTTTACCAATGTCCGGGTCCCGGTCTCGAATCTCCTGCTGGGCGAAGGCCGCGGGTTCGAAATTGCCCAAGGGCGGCTCGGTCCCGGGCGGATTCACCACTGCATGCGGCTGATCGGGGTGGCGGAGCGGGCCCTCGAATTGATGTGCCGCCGGGTCCATCAGCGGACCGCCTTCGGCAAACGGATTGCCGATCAGGGCACCATCCGCCGCGACATCGCCGATTCCCGGATCGAGATCGATCAGGCCCGCCTCTTGACGCTCCAGGCGGCCCACATGATGGACACCGTCGGCAACAAGGCGGCCCGCGCCGAAATCGCGATGATCAAGGTGGTGGCGCCTAACGTTGCTTTGCAGGTGCTCGACCGGGCCATCCAGGCGCACGGCGGCATGGGGGTCAGCCAGGACACCTTCCTGGCCTATGCCTGGGCCCAGTCCCGGACCCTTCGGTTGGCCGATGGCCCCGATGAGGTGCACCGCGAGTCGGTGGCCAAGCTCGAACTCCGGAAGTGGACCCCGAAGTCATGAAACTCGACGGCCGGGTGGCGGTGGTCACCGGGGGCGCCAGCGGCATCGGCCGGGCCCTCTGTCATCGGTTTGCCGCCGAGGGGGCCCGGGTGGTCGTGACCGATGTAGACCTGCCGGGTGCCGAAGCGGTGGCGGCGGCCATCAATGGCGTGGCATTCCGGACCGATGTGAGCCAGGAACGGGATCTGATTGCGCTGGTGGCTCAGGTCGAGCAACGGGTCGGCCCGATCGACGTGTTCGTCTCCAATGCGGGCATCGCCATCGGCGGCGGCCCCGAGACGCCCGACGCCGAATGGCGCCGGATCATGGACATCAATGTGATGGCGCACGTCTGGGTCGCCCGGGTGCTGGTGCCCGACATGATCCGCCGCGGCCAAGGCTACCTCGTCAACGTGGCCTCGGCGGCCGGTCTGTTGACCCAGCTCGGCTCCGCTCCGTACGCGGTGACCAAGCACGCCGCCGTGGCTTTTGCCGAATGGCTGGCGGTAACCTACGGCGCCCTGGGGGTACGGGTGTCCTGTGTCTGCCCGTTAGGCGTCAAGACCCCGATGCTCACCTTCAGTGACGAGCGGATCACGGCGCTCTTGTCGCCCGAGGCCATCGAGCCCGAGGCGGTGGCCGAGGCGGTGGTCAGGGGCATGGAGGTGGAGACATTTCTGATCCTGCCGCATCCCCAGGTCCGCGAATACATCGCCCGGAAGGCGGCCGACCGGGACCGCTGGATCAAGGGCATGCAGCGCCTGCACCAACGACTCGAGGAGCAGGCGTGAGTCTCTTGCCCAATGCCGCCGATTCGATCCGGCCGGGCGAAGAGCTGGACCAGAGTGCGCTCGCGGCCTATTTGAAAACCCAGCAACCAGGACTCCGGAGCGACCCGGTCATTCGCCAATTCCGCCACGGCCATTCCAACCTGACCTACCTCGTCAGTGTCGACAGGTTCGACTATGTGCTCCGGCGCCCGCCGTTCGGCAACCAGGTCAAATCGGCCCACGACATGGGCCGCGAATTCAAAATCCTGAGCGCCTTGGCGCCGGTGTTCGGGCCGGCGCCCCGGCCGCTGTTCTACTGCGAGGATCTCGGGGTGCTCGGGGTGCCCTTCTATCTGATGGAACGGCGTCATGGCGTCGTGCTCCGTCAGGTGTTTCCGTCCGAACTCATGACCGATCAGGCTCTGGTGGGCCGGCTCTGCCAAGCCATGGCGGATACCCTCGCGGCCCTCCACCGCCTCGACTATCGGGCCATTGGCTTGGCCGACTTCGGCAAACCTGACGGGTACGTGGCCCGCCAGGTCAAAGGGTGGACTGAGCGATATGCCAAAGCGGAGACCGAGGCGGTGCCCGACCTCGACGCCGTCGGGCGGTGGCTGGCGGAGAACATGCCGGCGGATCGCGCCGCCGCGGTCATTCACAACGACTTCAAGTTCGACAACGTGATGCTGGCCGCCGGCGACCTGGGCCGGGTGGAAGCGGTGCTCGATTGGGAAATGGCCACGATCGGCGATCCGTTGATGGATCTGGGCACCGCGCTCGCCTACTTGCTCGAGCCGGGCGATCCGGCGCCGTTTCGGGCCGCCGCCATGGGGCCTCTCGCGCCCGGGATGTGGACGCGGCAGCGGTTCGCGGACCGGTACGCCGAGCAGGCCGGAGCCACGGTGGGAAATCTCCGCTTCTACTACGTCTTCGGCGTGTTCAAACTGGCGGTCATCCTCCAGCAGATCTATGCCCGCTACGTCCGCGGATTCACCAGCGACGAGCGGTTTGCGTCGTTCAACCAGCGGGTGGCGGTCCTGGCCCGGCAAGCGGCGCAGGCGCTATGACCGGGGACGGGACCGCCAACCGCCGCCAATTCTTGCGATTCCTCGCCGCGAGTCCGCTTTTGCCTTCGGGGCTTTCGACGGACAGTCTAAGCCGGATCTTTTTCGGCCGCGATCCGGAGCGCGCCCTCGACTCGGTGTTTCAGGAGCCCGCGCTGATCACGGCGCCCGAGCAGGCGCTCAACGTGATGGACTTCGAGCCGGTGGCCCGGAATGCCATCCCACCGGCGCACTGGGCGTACCTCGCCACGGGGGTCGATTCCGATGGCACCGTCCGCGCCAATCGCGAAGGCTTCAGCCGGTTTGCCTTGCGCCCCCGCCGGCTCCGGGACGTCAGTGTGATCGACACCACCACCCGGGTGCTCGGCGCGTCGTGGGAAACCCCGATCTTCCTTTCTCCAACGAGCAGCGGCAAGGCGTTTCATCCCGACGGCGAAATGGCCGTGGCGCGCGCGGCTTTGGCCAAGGGCTACCATCTGGTGCTCTCCACGGTGGCCACCAGTTCCATCGAAGAGGTCACCGAAGCCCGCGGGGCGCCGGTCTGGTTTCAGCTCTACCCAACCAATGACTGGGACGTGGCCCGGGCCATGGTCCAACGCGCCGAGCGGGCGGGGTCGCCGGCCCTGGTGGTGACGGTGGATCTCAAAGAGGGCAGCAACCGGGAGACGGAGGTCCGGGGCGCCCGGGCCGATACCCGGCAGTGCACCGCCTGCCACGATAGCGACCGCTACGCCAACCGGATGCGCCGGAAGCCGATGTTCTCTGGGCTCGACTTGAGCCGGGTCACGGCGCTCCACCCCCCGGTGCTGACGTGGGAATCCATCAAACGAATCCGGGACATGAGCCGGATGAAAGTGATCCTCAAGGGGATCCTGACCAAGGAAGACGCGGCCCTGGCCGTCCGCCACGGGATCGACGCCATCGTCGTGTCGAATCACGGTGGCCGAGCTGAAGACGCCAACCGATCGACCGTCGAAGCGTTGCCGGAAGTCCTCGAAGGGGCTGCCGGCCGAATGCCGGTCATGATCGACGGCGGGTTTCGCCGCGGCACCGACGTGTTCAAGGCCCTGGCCCTCGGTGCCCGCGGTGTCGGGATCGGCCGGCCGTATCTCTGGGGCTTGGGCGCCTTTGGTCAGCCGGGCGTCGAAATGGTGCTCGAGCTCCTTCGCCGGGAACTCAAGACCATCATGCGCCAAAGCGGGACCCGATCGATTGCGGAGATCGATCGGGGTTTCGTAATTCGCCGGTCGTGATATCTCTCGATCGCCTGCGGCGTTACGCCGTGGCTCGTTCGCTGTTTCCGCCCACCACGCTCGGCCGCGCCATTACCAAACTCGGTTTCGTGCAAGCCGATCCGATCCGGGCGCCGGCCCGGGCCCAGGACCTGACGCTCCGCCACCGAGTTACTGGCTACACGGTCGGCGATCTCGAGCGACGCTACGCCAAACTCGACATCGAAGAGGATTTCTTCGTCAACTACGGGTTCCTGCCTCGCGCCTTGCAGGCGTTGATGCACCCGCGGGTGGCTCCGGCGGCCTGGCGGGTCAGCACCAAGAAACGCAGTCGGGAGCTGGTGGGCTTTGTCCGGGAACACGGACCGGTTCATCCCCGCGAAGTCGATGAGCACTTCGGGCACGGCCGGGTCACCAACTATTGGGGCGGCTCCTCGACCGCGACGTCGCACCTCCTCAACAACTTGCACTACCAAGGGTTGCTCCGGGTGGTGCGGCGGGAGAGCGGGATCCGGATCTATGCCGCCCATACCCATCCGGTCCGGCCGACCGACGCCGAGTCTCGCCGGCAGGCGATGGACGAGTTGGTGGATGTCGTCGTCAACCAGTACGCTCCGCTGCCGGCGGCCAGTCTGAGTGGGCTGGTGAGCCGGCTTCGGTTTGGCGCCCCGCAACTCGGACCCGAACGGAAGGGCGCGCTCGACCGGGCCAAGGCCAGACTGGCCCGGGCCAGGATCGATGGTATCGATTGGTATTGGCCCGCGGATGAATCAGTACCGTGGAAACCCGATGCGCGGTTCGACGAGGCCCGGTTGTTGGCCCCGTTCGATCCCGTCGTGTGGGACCGTCGGCGGTTCGAACTGTTCTGGGGCTGGGCCTACCGGTTCGAGGCCTATACGCCGGCACCCAAGCGAAAACTCGGGTACTACGCGTTGCCGCTCTTGTGGCGGGACGCTGTCATCGGGTGGGGAAACCTTTCGGTGCGCGAAGGCTGCCTCGATGTCGACATCGGCTTGGTGGCCGGGCGAATCGTCGAGCCGGATCTCCGAACCGCGATTCGAGCGGAACTCGAACGAATGACCCGATTCCTGGGGGCGCCTGGAGTCGGGCGGCTGCCCGCGTGGCTCTGATGGGGCAGTCGCCCGAGCCTCGAGGCTTGCGGTACCTTTTTCATGACCCTTGCTGGAGAGTCTGATGCAAAGTCGCCGTGAGTGGGTTGGTCTGACTGCTGGAGTTGCCGCCGCCCTCGCCGTGGACCTCCGGGTGTTGCTGGCCCAAGGGAAAAAGCTGATCACCCGCCCGATTCCGTCCTCCGGCGAGGCCATTCCCGTGGTCGGTCTCGGAAGCTCGGCCACGTTTTCCCAAGTGGCCCGGAGCGAGGACGTTTCGGCGATTCGGGAGGTGATGAAGACGATGGTCGATCTCGGCGGCACGGTGTTCGACACCGCCCCGAGTTACGGCGCCTCCGAGGAGGTCGCCGGGGGCATCGTCCAGGAACTCGGTGTCGCCAACAAAGTGTTCTGGGCCACCAAGGTCAACGTGGCAAGCCGCGGCGGATCGGCCGACCGGGCGGCGGCCCTGGCGCAAATCGAAACCTCGTTTGCCAGGATCAAGAAACCCAAAATCGACCTCATCCAAGTTCACAACCTCGGCGACATGCCCACCCAACTCGGGGTCTTGAAGGAATTGAAGCAGCAGGGACGGGTCCGATATTTGGGCGTGACCACGACGAGCGACGGCCAGTACGCCGAACTCGAGTCGATCATGAGGAACGAACCGCTCGACTTCATCGAGATCGACTATTCAATCGCCAATCGAAACGTCGAGGACGTGATCTTGCCGTTGGCGCTGCAACGGAAGATTGGAGTCCTCGTCGCGCTGCCGTTCGGGCGGGCGTCGCTGTTTTCCCGGGTGGCCGGGAAGCCGTTGCCGGAGTGGGCCAAGGACATCGACGTCGACAGTTGGGCTCAATATTTCCTCAAGTTCGTCATCGGTCACCCGGCCATCACCGCGGCGATCCCGAGTACCAGCAAGCCGACCAACATGCGCGACAACATGGGTGCCGCGATGGGGCGATTGCCCGACGAGTCGGTTCGGAAACGGATGGCTGAGTATTTTGAATCGGTGGCGGGCCCGGCGCCGGCGCGGCGGGGCTAGCGGTCAGTTCGAAGCTGGTGGCTCGGGGTTCGGGTGGTTCGATCGTCCGGCAAGGGCCAGTCCGAGCCCGCACCAGACAAACTCTCGGATCCGGGTAACCACCGCCGCGACCAGTCCGACCGACGCTGGCACCCCGGCCAAGGCAAAGAACACATAGAGCGACCCCTCACGGGATCCGAGTTCCCAGGGCATCATGAAGAGGAGGTTCACCGCGAGGGCCGACAGGCCGGAGATCATCATGGCCGCCGGGATGCTGACGGCGATGCCCAATCCGTAGGCTACCAGCAGCAGCTCAACGGCCGCCACCCACCGTGACAGATAGTCCACCAGTACGGCGAGCGCCAACCGCCCGGGCCGCTCCCGATGCAGGGTCGTGACCTGGTCGTCGACTGCCGCGAACGCCGCTTCCCGGGCCACTAGCCAGTGTGAGAAACGTCCGAGGCGAAGCCGTGCCAGCCCGGTCGCGAGGCTGCCGACGAAGCCGTGGCGATGTCCGGTGAGGACCAGCGCGAGCGCGATCGAAATCCCGGTGGCGGATCCGGCCAGGGCCAGGCGAATACTGCTGCTGATCTGGCCGACCAACAGGGCAAAACCCACCGCCGTCAGCCACATCAAGAGGGAGCTGATGGCGTGAAGCAGAGCGTATTGGAGCACGGAGCCGGCGGCCCGGCGGGTGCCGAGCCAGGCGGAAAGGGCGGCGGCCCGGTACGGCTCACCGCCGGCATTGACCACCGGCGAAATGAAGTTGATGGCGAAACCGACCACGGTAATCCGAAACACGGTCAGGAAGTCGGGGCCGTTCGGTTCGTGGGCAAGGGTAATCCACCATGCGACGGCGTTGAGACCGTACACGACCGCGTGCAAGAGGAGAATCGGGATCAACAGCCATCCGACGGCACGGGACCCCGACCACAGGGCCTCGAGTCCAACCTGCCACACCAGCAGAACCAGCACCGCCATCCCCGCCAGGATCGCAAGGAGGCGGACGGTCCGGCTCATATCGCGGGGCGAGCCAAGGGGCAGAGGCGGGAAGAGGCCATGGTGGCGAGCACGGCAATCGTCAGTCCGGCCACCACATCCACGGCATAGTGGACTTGGAAGTAGACCACGCCGATGAGAATCGCGATCGCAAACGGGAGCAGAGTCCAGCCGAGGGGGCGCCAGTTTCGAAAAGCCAGGAGCACGGCCGCCATCGAACCGGCGACGTGGCTCGACGGAAAGGCCGACCCCCACGAGTCGCCCAGGTCAATGAGGTCGCGGACCATCTGGGCGGGGAGATTGGCCTGGCCGCTGACCGTCGGCCAGCCCCACAAGTAGTTCGGTCCGGCAACCGGGAAGAGAAGAAATACGAGATAGCAGGTGAAGAAAGCCAGCGAAATGCCGAAGATGGTCTGCCGAGCCCGTTCGAAATGGCCTCGCCACCAGAGCACCGCTGGCGCCGAGATGACCATCGGAAAGAACGCGAGGTACGCCAGAGACAGCGGCCACGTGGCGATGGCACTCCCGTTCCGGGACCGACTCCAGTCATGGGCGAGCTGACGACCAAAGGTGACCAGTTCCCAGCGCTGAACGACCGCGTCGTAGGACATTGCGGCGGCTTCCCGGGGTCCGTTGATGATATCCAGTGAGCCATAGACCGCCAACAGCACCACCAGCGGATACCACTCCGCCAGCAAACAAGGCGTCGAACAGGTGCGGCGGTGCCGGGCCTCGACCGCCAACATCACCAGCACGAGCAGCAGGACGTGGGCAAGCACGAGCGACCCGAACATCATGCCCGAAAGCCGCAGGCTGTGGGCGCCGGCGGCTTGAACCGTGACGATCAGAAACGAACTCACCACGTAAACCATGGTGAGGACGTCGAGCGGCGCGAGGTGTTTGAGCCAGCCCCGAGGGCGGCGGATTTCCGCCATCGATGTCCGGGTCACTGGTGGAGGGAAGGCACGACCCTAAAGATGCCTCGTTCCCGCGGGGAGCGCCAGCGGCAGGCCCCCGGGGTGCCGGAATTGGGCCAGCGATTTTCTAGTCGCTTCGGAGGGCCACCAAGGGATCGGCCCTGGCCGCCCGGCGGGCCGGGAGGTAACCCGCCAACAACGCCGCGACCATTGTAACGACCGCGACCGCGCCCAGGACCGCCGGATCGGTGGGGCTGGTTCCGTGAAGGAGATCGCTTAACCACCGTGCCGCGGCCGCCGCCAGCGGCAGGCCGATGGCCAGGCCCGCCGCCGCCAGCATGGCGGTATCGCGGAGCACCATCCTCCGAATTCGACCGGCGCCGGCGCCGAGGGCGCCGCGGATGCCGATTTCCTGGGTTCGCTGGCCCACGGAAAACGCCAACACGCCGTAGACGCCCAACACCGCGAGCGCCAACCCTACCGCCGCAAAGCCGAGCACCTGGTACGCATTGGCGCGGACACCGGCCAATTGCTGGTCGACGCGTGTCGTCATCGTGGTCGCGTTGAGGGGCCGGTCGGGAACCAAGCGGGCCAGCGTCTCCCGGATCGGCTTGAGGAGCGGCGCCGTCCCGCCGCCGGCCCGAATCAGGAAAGTCGGAAAGGCCGAGGGCGCCTGGGTCAACGGCCGGTAGAGCTCCGGTCCCTCCGAGGCCAGGAGGAGGTTTGGTTGCGCCGCCTTGTTGTCACGGATCACGCCGACGACGGCCAGCCGAACCGGCAACCCGGGCGCGGTGTCGACCTGAATGACCTTGCCTAACGGATCCTGGGAAGGCCACCACCGTCGTGCGGCCCACTCGTTGACGATGATGCTCGTCGGGCTCGCCTCGGTGTCTTCGCTCCCGAACCCCCGGCCCCGGACCAATCCGACGCCGACGGTGCGGAAGTACCCGGTGTCCACCGCCCAACCGCTGGGCGGCACTAGGGCCGGCGCCAACGGCGTCGCCGATCCCTCGAGTGTCAGTTGCGGCACAGTGCCACGGGGCCCCAGTGGCGCGACCGCCCGGACTCCGATCGCGGCAACACCAGGAAGGGCGGCAAGATCGCGGGCGATCTGTTCGGTGACCGGCACGAACTTCTCCTTGGCCCGCCACGGATGCGGGAAACTCGGCAATGCCTCCACGACGTGGCTGGCGTCGAAACCGAGATCCACCTGCCCGAGGCGGATCACCGTCTTCGCCAAGAGTCCGGCCGAGACGGCCAGCACCACGGCCCCGCTCACTTGGGCCACGACGAACGACCGCTGCAGCAAGGTCCCGACTCGCCCACCTGCCAACTGTGATCCGCTCTGACGGAGGAACCCATGCAAGTCGAGTTGCCGGGCCAGCCGGGCCGGGACCGCGCTCAAGCCGACCACGAACAAGGCCACCACGGCCACCGCGAACCCGAGGACCCGGGCATCAATCTGGTAGTCCATCCCGGCCGGCCGGAGCGACTGGAGCACGTCGACACCCGCCAGGACGCCGAGCAACCAGCGGGCGAACACCACGCCCGCCACCGTTGCCCCCGCCACGAGCAGGAGCTGCTCCGCCATCAATTGACGGGTGAGGTGACCCGCGCCGGCGCCTAACGCCGACCGGACGGCAAACTCGCGGCGCTGGTGGAGGGCCCGCACCAACGTCAAGTTGGCCACGTTCGCCGCCGCAATCAGGAGGATGCAGGCCATGACCGCCGCGAAGATCAGGTCGTGGGACTGGGTAGCCGCGGCGTACCGGTCCCGGAGCGGGAGCGCGTCGAGCCGGACCGGAGGAGCCGTGGGTGGCCGGGCTCCGCGGAGGGCGGCCGGGTCGATGGCCCCGAGTTCGGCCCGGAATTGCTCGACGGTGGCGCCGGACATGAGCCTGGCCACCACCGTCAGGGTCCGAATCGAGGGCTTGGTGCTCGGGTCGAGGGTCGGGACCGCCGGAAGCCAGAACAGACTGTTCACCTCGTGACGGAATCCGGCCGGCATCACGCCGATCACGGTGTACCGGCTATCGGACAACTTGATCGACCGGCCCAAGATCTTCGGGTCGCGCCCGAGATGGTTCACCCAGAGATCGTGGCTGATGACCGTGACGAGTTCCACGCCGAGCCGGTCGTCGAGCGCAGTAAAGACTCGGCCCATTTCCGGCTCGGTCCCGAGCATCGTGAACAAGCTCTGCGTCGCGACGCCGCCGAGGATGACGATCGGCTCGGTGCCCAAGGTGAGGGCCTTGGCGCCGCTCGTGTAGCCCGCCACCAAATCGACGGTGGTGAACGAGTGGGTCTGGAGAACATTGGCGAAGGTCTCGTATCCGACCTCGCAGCCGCCGGCGCAGGGGGCGGCTCGATCACCCGAGGTTTCGCTCACGATGACCAAACGGTGGCCGTCACGAAACGGAAGGGCGCGAAACCGGACCGCGTCGATGACACTGAAAGCGGCGGTCGCGGCTCCGAGGCCGAGGGCCAGGGAGAGCGCGGCGGTCAGGCTGAAGCCCGGGCTGCGATAGAGGCGACGGGCGGCCTGGATGAGTTCGCTCTGCATGATCAAGTAATCACCGCCAAGAGGCCTTTGGGCGCAAGAGCTGCGTTGACCACGGCTCGGGGCCATCTTACCATCCGGCATGAGGACGATCTGGTTGCTCAATGTGGTGTTGGTCGGGTTGTCGCGATGCCGGGACACCCCGCCGCCGCCGGGCCCGGCCACGGTCCGGCGGGATAGCGCCGGGATTACCGTCGTCACCTCGTCCGCGGCGCGGTCGCCGGGGTGGTACCGGGTCGACTCCGTTCCCGGACTCGACCTTGGGGGGAGTGGCGACCCGGCGGATGAGTTCAGCGGCACCGTCATCGCCGTCGAGCTTCGGGATGGCCGGATCGTGGTTGCCAATCAAGGCACCAGCGAAATTCGGTTCTATGACGCCAAGGGCGCGCGGCTCAACACCGTCGGGCGGAAGGGGTCCGGACCGGGGGAGTTCGAGCGGATCGCATCGCTCGTGGTCGGGGCCGGCGATTCGGTGCTGGTGTTTGACCGGAGCACCCGCCGGCTCTCGGTCATCGCTCCCACCGGGGAGATCGTTCGAAGCGCCATGATCGACCTCGGCCAAGGGACCTTGGCCAATTCGATGATTGGGGTGCTGCCGGACGGGCGAATCCTGGTCAGTCCGGCGCGGTCGGGCCGGGAGCCCACCACGTCCGGCCTGGTTCGCGACTCGGTCGACCTCCGGGTCGTGGCCGCGGATGGTTCGGTCACGGCAGTGGGCCGATTCCCCGGCTTGGAAGCCGTGCTTGAGATCAAGACCCACAACGGCGAGGTGATTTCGGTGAACATTGCCGCGGTGCCGTTTGGCCGCTCATCGCGATTCGTGGCGGCGGACAGCTTAGTCGTGGTGGCGCCCTCGGATCGTTATGAGTTCGACCTCTACGGGCCCTCGGGCCGGCTGCGGAGCCGGATTCGGCGGGATCATACGCCGGAGCCGGTTACCGCGGCCGACCTCGCCGCCGATTTGGCGTGGGCCGGCCTGCCTAACGAAGAGGCCCGGGCCCGGTATCGAAAGTTCCTCGCCACGACGCCGATTCCCAAGACGAAACCGGCCTACGACCGGGTGTTGCCCGGGGCCGACGGCGAACTCTGGTTCCGGGACTACCTCGGCCCCGACCACCGAACCCGCCCGGGACGATGGACCGTGTTTGACCGAGAGGGCGCGTGGCTCACCACCGTTGAACTGCCGGTCGGTTTCGAACCAACGTGGATTGGCCCCAACCGGATTCTCGGGACCTGGCTCGATGCCGACGATGCTCCACGGGTTTGGGCGCTCGGCACTCGGCAGTAGCGAGAGCTATCCGCGGCGTTGGTGCCAGGCGGCGAGGACGTCTCGCTCCCGGGCCCGGGTCATGCCGGCGGCTCGTTTGGCACGCTCGGCGGCCGGACGGGCTTTGTCCCACTCCAGAGTGTCCTGGACGGTATCGGCCAGGGGGCGGAACGTGAGCCCGGCGGCCACGGCTCGGGACACGTTGACGTACATCAAGGCCTCGCCCGGAGACCATGCAGGCATATCGCTCCACGGGGCCACCTTCTGCTCCTCGAGAAAACTCTCCGGGACCCAGGTGAAGCTCACCGGGGTCGCGGTGGTGGCTCGGATCCCGTACAGCATTTCGGCAATCGACATCCGGCCGGTCGGACCGGTGGCGTTGAAGTTGCCCATCGTCCCGTTCTCGGCCAGGCGGACGATCCACTCGGTCAAGTCGCGCTGGTCGATGACTTGGGCCGCGTGGTTGGGATTGCCGGGGGCGAGCACCTCGCCGCCTTCGTCGATCCGCACCGGCCAATAGGTGAACCGATCGGTCGGATCGGTCGGGCCGACGATCAAACCCGGCCGAACGACCGTGGTTCGTCCCGGAAAAACGGCGTGGCAGAGATTTTCGGATAACGCCTTGGTCAAGCCGTAGGGGGCGGTGTCGCCCTCTTTCCAGGTGGCCGGTGGGGTAAATCGCTCCGAATCCTCGTCGATGATCGGCTTGGGCAACACCCGGTCCTTGAATTGGTACCCCATCGAGTCGGTCTTGTACGCCGAGATCGACGAGACGAAGAGGTAGTGGCCGGTCGAGTCTTTGAGCGCTTTGAGGCTCCGGTCCACCCAGCGGTAATCCCGGGCGTTGTTGTCGAGCACCACGTCCCATTTCCGTTTGGCCAAGGCGCTCAGATCGTTGTCCCGGTCGCCGATCAGGCGCTCGACGTCGGCCACTTTCGTCTGACTCCGCCCGCGGGTCAGGATCGTGACGCGGTGTCCGCGAGCCACGGCGTACTTGACGGTGTTCGGGCCGATGAATCCGGTCCCGCCGAGAATCAACATCGTTTTCGCTGCCATGGCGCATCTCCTTGGTGAAGGGGAAGAATACGGTGTCGCGGGGCCCTCCCCAAGTGGGGTGTCGCGTCGTAGTTTGAACCCATGTTACCCACTGCGCTCGTTCTCGCCTTGGCGCTTGCCGCGCCCGCCCCGCTCCTCGCCCAGCCACCGTCCAAACCGGCGCCTCCCCGGGCCGAAGGTGAGGGGCCATGGGCCAAACTGATCCTCCGCGGCGCCAATCTGATTGACGGAACCGGTGGCCCGATGCGGGGTCCGGTCGACATCGTGATTGAGAAAAACCGGATCACCCAGGTCGTCGACGTTGGATTTCCGAATGTGCCGATCGATCCCAAGGGCCGGCCCACGGGAGCCACCAAGGAGATCGATGTGCAGGGCATGTTTGTCATGCCGGGCCTCGTCGATCTCCACCTTCATATCGAGGATGGGACCAAGGCGCCCGAGGCCGAATATGCCTACAAGCTCTGGATGGCCCACGGGATTACCAGCGGCCGGGGCGTCCCGTTCGGAGAAGATGCCTGGGAACTCCGTGAGAAGGCCCGGAGCGCCAAAAACGAAATCACCGCTCCGCGGATGTGGCTTTACGAAGTCCCCAAAGGCGTCTGGGATTTTTCCTCGGCGTTCCAGACCGCCGAGGAAGCGCGGGCTTGGGTCCGGGAGGCCAAGCAGCGCGGAGTTGACGGGTTCAAGCTGACGTCCTACCGACCGGAGATTTTCGGCGCCATCACCGACGAGGCAGCGAAGAACGGCCTGGGTACCGTGGCCCACTTGGCCCAGACCGGCGTCAACCAGGTCAACGCCGCCGACGCCGCCAAGCTGGGGCTTGGCACCCTGACTCACTTCTACGGTTTGTTCGAAGCGATGTACGAGAACGCCGACGTCCAGCCGTATCCCGAGGGCTACAACTACAACGACGAGCAATGGCGCTTTGGGCAGGTGGCCAGACAGTGGAGCTTGGTCAAGCCCAAAGGCGAAAAATGGTGGGCCCTGCTCAACACCCTCAAAGCCCACGACGTGACCCTCGACCCCACGATGACCGCCTACCTCTCGGGCCGCGACCTGATGGCCCGACGGAATGCCGATTGGCACGAGACCTATACGCTGCCATCGCTTTGGGATTTCTATACTCCGAACCGCGTCAACCACGGCGCCTACTTCTACAATTGGACCACGTGGGACGAGGTGGCCTGGCGGAACTTCTACCGGGTGTGGTTCGAGTTGCTCAACGACTACAAGAACCTAGGCGGGCGGGTGACGGCGAGTTCGGACGCGGGATTCATCTACAACACGTACGGTTTCTCGACGATTCAGGAAATGGAGCTCTTGCAGGAGGCCGGGTTCCATCCCCTCGAAGTGATCCGGGCGGCCACGCTGCACGCCGCGGAAACCTTGACGCGCCCGCTTGGCCGGGCCCCGGATTTTGGGGTCATCCGTCCCGGAATGCTCGCGGATCTCGTCGTGGTCCCCGAGAACCCGATCGCCAACCTCAAGGTGCTTTACGGCTCTGGGTTCGTCCGGTTGAACGATAAGACCGGCAAGGTCGAACGGGTGGGCGGCATCAAGTACACCATCAAAGACGGCATCGTCTACGACGCCAAACGACTGCTCGACGACGTGGCGAAGATGGTGGCCAAACAAAAACGGGAGCGCGGCATCACCCGGCTCTCGAATGCGGCCTTTCCGGACCGACACTAACCGCTCCTCCGGTCGACCCGGATGCCCTCCTCGACGTGATCGAGGGCATCCTTGACCACCCGCCGAGTGCCGAGCGCCGAGCGCCGAGCCTCTCGTTCCAGCCTGAAACCCTTTACCCCTCTCATGCGTCCAAGTCAGGTACCGACCCCTCTTTTCCGGAGCGCCCCGTGTCGTGGCAGGCCTTCAGGTCCCGGTGTCAGACGACCATCAGCTCGCTTCGGGCCCGGATTCCGGCTCGGCGGCTCGGCCAGATCCTGGTGCTCTCGCTGGCGGTGGGAGGGCTCGGCATCGCGGGCGAGGCGGCGTTCCGCGCCGAGTTGACGAGTCCTGAGGCCCGAATGCCGAGCGCGGTCTACTCTCGAGCCCTGCCCTGGGGCGGCGACGGCAGCCGGGAACAGCCCGTGCTCGTGGCCACGATCGATGATCGGTTGGCCGAGCGGAGGATCCCGCTCCGGGTCGAAGAGCTCCCCGAACATCTCATTCAGGCCGTGCTCGCGGTGGAGGACCAACGGTTTTACGAGCATGCCGGCCTCGATTTCCGGCGGATCGGTGGGGCGCTGTTGGCCAACCTCAAGGCTCGCCGGGTGACCCAGGGCGGGAGCACCCTGACTCAGCAGCTCGCGAAGAATCTGTTTCTGTCGGCCGACCGGACCCCGCTTCGGAAGCTCCGCGAATCGGCCTATGCCTCGGTCTTGGAAGCGCAACACGGCAAGGCCGAGCTCCTCGAGGCCTACCTCAATGAGATCGACCTGGGCCAGGACGGCGACAACCAGATTCACGGGGTCGGGGCGGCTGCCCGCTTCTACTTCGGGAAGGATGCCCGGAAGATCGGCCCAGCGGAGTCCGCTTGGTGACCTCGGCCCTCGAAGGTGTCGTGACCCGCGGCACCGGACGGGCGCTCGATGTCGGAGGCCGGTTCGGTGCGATTGCCGGGAAGACCGGCACCTCGAATGACTGGCGTGATGCGTGGTTCGTGGCGTACTCCTCCACGCTCGTCGTCGGTGTATGGGTTGGGTTCGACGATGGCCGAAGCCTTCGGATGACCGGCGCCACCGCGGCGTTGCCGATCGTGGCCGGGTTCCTCGCCCAGGCGAATCCCGACGACGAACCGTGCGAGGATGAGGTCCCCGAATGGCGGGTGGACCGGGACTGGCGGGACCGATTTGAAGCTCGGGCTGAGCGACTGCTGCTTCGACTGCTGACCGGACGCCGGGATCCGACCGGGCGGTAGTTGCCGGGCCGGGGTGGTGCCGCGATCTTTCCGCCTCACCATTTCCCGCAGGTCATTCGATGCCCCGGAACCTGATTTACCCGACCCTCGCCCTGATCCTCGCCGCCTGTGGCGCGAAACCCGACGCCGGGGCCAACGCCGACTCGGCTGCCGCAGCGCCGCCGGCTGTGGCTCCGGCCGCGCCGGCCGCTGACGTCATCCCGACCACCACCTTCGCACCGGCACTAGGAGTCGACGTCGCCACCATGACGAAGACGGCGACCGGTCTCTACTACAAAGACTTGGTGGTCGGCACCGGCGCCGAGGCCACGATCGGCACGACGGCATCGCTCAACTATGTTGGTACCCTACCGGACGGCACCCAGTTCGACGCCAGCAACGGGAGGCCGTATTCGTTTCGCATCGGCGACAAGCGGGTCATTCAGGGATGGGACGACGGGGTGCCCGGCATGAAGGTCGGGGGCAAGCGGTTGCTGGTCATTCCGTCGGAGCAGGGCTACGGCGCCAACGGGAGCGGGCCGATCCCGCCGAACGCCGTGCTGGTTTTCAGCCTCGAACTGGTGACGGTTCAGTAGCGGTTACCACGGCGATCTGGCCGTTCAAAGGCATCGGACCGACGAGCCCGACGGCGGAGGGCGGGCTTGAACACCGAACCGAGAATCGCGGTGCTCGCCGCCCTGCCGAACTCGGGATGGCTGGCCCGAAGGACCACGACGGAGGCCCGTTCGACCCGTCCCTCCCGTCCGACGATGTAGCCGAGGTGAGCCCAGCCGCAGGCCGGGGTCGTTCGAAGACTGGGCGGGAATACCGGCTCTTGAAGGAAGGCCAGCGGCTCGAGGCCCGGTTGGCGGAGACCGCGACGGCGGCACGGACCGCCAATACCCAGTTGGCCGGGATGAAGACCGCGCTCCCCGACACCACCGTGGTCCCTGCCGGCATCCGGGCTACCTACGACAGCCTGACCAATGAGCTCGAGCCCATCAAGAAGACCTTCTTCATCCGTGACGAAGGAGACGAATCCGAGTTTGACTTCTCGGAATTCCCAAAAGTGATCACGTTCAAGTTGAGCGGGGTCATCGGGAGCATCGGCGGCACCACGGTTCCGCCGACCGAGGTGGACTTGGCGCAATGGAATGAACTCAAGACCGAGGTGCCCGCGGCGATTGACCGGGTCAATGCGCCGGTGAACAAGTTGAAGCCGCTCTCTCAGCGGCTGGCGGAGGTGGGGCTCTACCCGGCTGTTCCCAAGCTGGTCGAGAAGCCGTAAAGCACGCCGACCGGGGTCTCTTCGTCCGCTTAGAGGGCGAAGAGACCCGTGGTCATCGCCACGGTTTCGCCGGCGATCCACACGTTCGCAACTTGGCCCTCCTGTTTCTCCGCTCGTGCCTCCAAAACGCTCGGCCGTCCCATCTCCGCTCCCTGCGCGATTCGCCAGCGAAACGTTCCGTTGGTTTCCGGATGGTAGTGAGCCAGGAGTCCGGCCAGGGCCGCGTTGGCGCTGCCGGTGGCCGCATCCTCCAACATCGGGTCGCCGGACGAGAATTGTCGGGTTCGGAGGTCGAACCCGTCGCTGGTTCGAGCATACAGGTGGAGATACGGCTGCCCGAACTCCAGACCGGCCAGCCGATCGAGCGCGGAGATGTCCGGCCGGGCTCGCTCGAGGGCGGCCCGGTTCCGAACTTCCGCGAGCAGGAAGGCGAGTCCCACCGATCCGGCCCGGGGCTCGTGAGTCGTGGTGACGATGTCGCCATCCGCGAGTGAAGCCGCGCGGGCCACCGCTGCGACCGGCACCGGCGGGCCAAGTGACAGCAGCTCCGGCGCCGCCAGTTCACACCAAAACCGCCCATCGGCTCGGGGTTCGATCGTGACGGACACCAGTCCCGCGATCTCCTCGAACACGACGTCGAGACGGGTCCCGACCGCCCCAAGCTCGCCGTGTGCCGCGAGCATGGCGGCCGTGCCGATATTCGGGTGGCCCGCGAAGGGGACTTCCCGGGTCGGCGTGAAGATCCGGACTCGGCGGGTGTGTCCCGACTCCGGCGGCAGCACGAACGAGGTCTCCGCGAAGTTGAATTCCCGCGCGATCTGCTGCATCTGGCCATCGCTTAAGCCAGCGGCGCGAGGAAAAACCGCCAGCTGGTTGCCGCCGAACCGGGCATCGGTAAACACATCGCAGGTATAGAACCGGTATTCCATGGTCAACTCCGAAGCGCTACCGGACCTCGGTCAGTTTGAAAAGGGGATTCTCGATGATTCCGAACCTGTTGCCGAAGGGGTCGTCCACCGCCCAGCACCCGATTGGCCCGTCGGGTCCCGGCTTGGCGTCGGGCACCAATCCCAATTCGAATCCGTCCACGTTGTAGCCGACGTAGAACGGCTCGTCGAAGTAGGGCTCTTGCTCGAGCACTTTGCTGTACCACGCCTTGCCCTTCGCGAGGTCCGGGGGCGGGATACGATACGGTCCGAAGTCCTCGGATCATTGCTATCTCAGCGTTTCCCTTGGTTCACATCGGTGATGAACTGGATCAGGCCCGGAAAGTACGTTTGCTGGTCGTCGTACATCGCCATGTGGCTCCCGTTCGGACATTCGAGATACCGCCCCTTCGGGAACTGCTCCGACATCCACTCCATGTGCTCGGGGTCCATGGAGTCATGGATGGCACCGATCACCAAGGTGGGCACGGCGATCCGGCCGAGATCGGCACTCCGGTCCCACTTCTCCAGCTTGCCGCTCGCGCCAAGCTCGCTCGGACCCTGCATCGGGATGTAGACGGCCTGGTTTACGTGTTTGAACGCCCGGTTGACCGGGTCGGGCCATTGGTCGGGCGGCATCCGGAGAATGTGTTGCTGATAGTGATTCGGAATCAGCAGTTCCATGTACCGGGGGTTGGCGTAGTCTTTCTTGGCTTCGAGCGCCTTGATCTCGGCCAGGACCTTCGGGTCCATGGCCGGCATCAGGACGTTTTCGGCGTACGAGACATAGGCCGGAATGCTCGACATCATGTTCGAGATGATCAGGCCCTTCAGGTTCTGCTGGTACTTGAGGGCGTACTCGATGGCGAGGAGCCCGCCCCACGACTGTCCCAAGAGATAGAAGTTGTCTTTGTTGAGCTCGAGCGCGACCCGAACCTGCTCGACTTCCTCGACGAAACGGGGCAGGTCCCACAAGTCGGGTTCGTTCGGTTGATCGCTGTAGTAGGAGCCGAGTTGGTCGTAGTAGTAGTACTCGATCCCGGCGCCCGGGAAGAAACTGTCGAAGGCCTCGAAATATTCGTGGGTGAAGCCGGGACCCCCGTGGAGGAGCAGGACCTTGATCGTGGGGTTGTTGCCGACCCGTTTGGTCCAGACCTTGAACGTCCCCTTGGGGGTCGTGATCGGGATCATCTTGACCCCGCCCGTCAGGATGTCGTCTCGTCCGGTGTTGTCGTGGTACATGGATTTCGTAGCCTCCGGCTGTCCGGCTGACTTGGCGCAGGCTGTGGTACCAAGTAGAGCCGCCGCCAGTATCGTCGCTCTCATCATGTGGTTGGGCCTTCGAAGAGGTTATGTCCAGCCGTTGGTCGCGATCATGGTTTCGACCCGCCGCCGAATATCGTCGCGAATGGCCCGAACGGCTTCGAGTGCCTGGCCTTTGGGGTCGGGCAGGGGCCAGTCTGCCCGGATGGCCCCTGGTACGACCGGGCACTCATCGCCGCAGCCCATGGTGATCAAGTATCCGGCGGTTGCGGCGAGTTCGGTAGACAGAAACTGCGGCGTTGCCTCTGAAAGGTCAATCCAGACTTCGCGCATGATGGTGATGGTTTCGGGATGCACGGCTTTGCCCGGAGCGGTACCGGCGGAAATCGCCCGGGCCTTGGCCGGGTTGGCCAGGTGGTTGAGCCAGGCCGCGGCCATTTGAGAACGGCCGGCATTGTGGACGCAGGCAAACAGGACGGTGGCGGTCATGGGCGGCCGAGCCTTCGGCGGGCGAGGATGACGATCGCGACCGCCGTGGTTTGTGCGAGGATGAAGCCGGCCACGTCATCAGGCCGGATTCCGGCGAAGGTGTCGGTGAGGGTGCGGGCGAGGGTGACGGCCGGATTCGCGAATGAGGTCGATGAGGTGAACCAGTAGGCTCCGGTGACGTAGCAACCCACGGCCACCGGCACCGCTTCGGCGCGCTGCCGGGCGACCAGGATGATGACGGCCAGCAGGCCGGCCGTGGCGATCGACTCGCCGAGCCAGAGGTGCGGCCCGGTTCGGATGTGGGTGGACAGCGATACCGGATCCAGACCGAACATCAGATTGGCGACGATCACACCAAGCCCGGCTCCGATCACCTGAGCGAGGATATACCGAAGCGCCTCACCCCAAGAAAGGTCGCCATGGGCCGCGGCCACCGTCGTGACCGCCGGGTTCAAATGCGCCCCGGAAATCGGACCGAGCGCCAGAATGAGGCAGACCAAGGTGGCTCCAGTGGCAAGCGAGTTCGCCAGTAGTGCGATCGCGTCGTTGCCGCCCGCCAGCCGCTCACCCATGATTCCGGATCCGACCACAGCCGTCAGCAAGACAGCGGTGCCCAGGGTCTCAGCGAGAACCCGCTTGGTGAAATCGATCATTGGGGTGCCAAGATAACGACGGAGGGTAACGAACCGGTCAGGGTGGAGTATATTTGGAGCCAGCTCACCGCCATAATCCAGGAGAATGCAATGATCCCCATTCGACTCGCCGTTGCCGGGTTGGTCTTGGCCGTGGTCGCCGCCACGACCCAAGCCTCCGCTCAGGAGACGCCCTCCGACACCCTCCTCACGGTCCAACACTTCCTCAACTGGGAAAACGTCGGCGACCCGCAGATCTCGCCCGATGGCACCCAGATCGTGTACAACCGGCGGTGGGTCAATGCCATGGAGGACCGGTTTGACTCGGCGCTCTGGATCATGGGTGCCGACGGGACCAAGCAGCGCTTCCTCCTGAAGGGCGGCTCGGCGCGGTGGTCGCCGGACGGGACCCGGATCGCTTACATCGCCGAGACCGACGGCAAGGCGCAGATCTTTGTTCGGTGGATGGACGCCGAGGGTGCGGTGTCCCAGATCACCCGGCTGACGGAAGCGCCGGGTTCTTTGGCGTGGTCACCGGACGGGAAGTGGCTCTCCTTTACGATGGGCGTCAAGTTCGAGCGGCCCTGGGCCATCAGCATGCCGGCGGCGCCGGCGGGCGCCAAGTGGACCCCGGCTCCGCGGCGGGTCACTGAGCTCCACTACCGTCAGGACCGGGCCGGGTTCATGGACCTGTCCTACGTCCAACTCTTCGTGGTGCCCGCCGACGGCGGGACTCCGCGCCAGATCACCACGGGCGAGTTCAACGTCGGATCCCGATTCGACCAACTGGTTGGCGGCGCCGGGTATAGCTGGACGCCGGACAGCAAGGGCATCCTGTTCGACGGTCACCGGCAGGCCAACGCCGACAAGAATTACCGCAACTCAGGCATTCACCTCGTGGACGTCGCCACGGGGTCCATTCGCACCCTGACGACGAGGCCCGGGAGCTGGGCCAACCCCGTGGTGTCGCCGGACGGCAAGACCGTGGCGTTTGCCGGGGCCGACTCAAGCCGGAAGAGCTACAAGACCTCCGAGCTCTATTTCATGGGGATCGATGGCGGCAACCAGCGGCCGGCCTCCGGCGATTTAGACCGCGATGTGAGCGACCTCAACTGGGCCCCGGACGGCAGCGGGGTGTACTTCGGGGTTCAGGATCGGGGCACCGCCAACTACTACTTCGCGGCGGTCAAAGGCGGCTATCGGCAACTGACGACGGGCAATCACATGCTCGACGTGAGTTCGATTTCGAACGCCGGCATTGCGGTCGGTACCAGGAGCGGTCCGAAGGAGCCGGGCGACATCATTCGGTTTGCGGTGGCCCGGCCGGCTGAGGTTTCCAAGCTCACTGACGTCAACGGTGATGTCCTCCAGAACATCAAGCTCGGTGACGTCGAAGAAGTGTGGTACACCTCGACCAGCGGCACCAAGGTCCAGGGTTGGATCGTCAAGCCGCCGAATTTCAATAAGAGCCGGAAATATCCGCTCGTCATGGAAATTCACGGCGGTCCGCACGGGATGTACGGTGTGGCGTTCAGCTATCAATTCCAGAACTTCGCGGCCAACGGCAACGTCGTTCTGTACACCAATCCGCGGGGCAGCACCGGCTACGGCACCGCGTTCGGGAACGCAATCGAGCGGCAATATCCGGGCGTCGACTATGACGACTTGATGGCCGGCGTCGACACGGTGGTTGGCCGGGGGTACATCGACACCAATCGGATGTATGTCGGGGGCTGCAGCGGCGGCGGGGTGTTGTCGAGTTGGGTTATCGGACACACCACCCGGTTTGCGGCCGCGGCGGTTCGGTGCCCGGTTACCAACTGGATGAGCATGGCGGGACAGACCGATGTTCCGCTTTTCATCGACAACTTCTACGACAAGCCGTTCTGGGAAGATCCGACGCCGTGGCTCAAGACCTCACCGATCATGTACGTCAAGAACGTCAAGACGGCGACGCTCCTGATGACCGGCGAGCTCGATCTTCGGACTCCGATGCCGCAGTCGGAGGAATTCTACACGGCGCTCAAGCGACTCAACGTGCCGACTGAGTTGCTCCGGTTCTCCGGTGAATACCACGGCACCTCGTCGAAGCCGTCCAACTTCATCCGGACCCAGCTCTACATGATGAGCTGGTACCAGAAGTTTACCGGCCCGGCAACTCCGTGAAGACCAGTGACTCCGAGTTGACGCAGTAGCGGAGTTTGGTCGGCGCCGGTCCGTCGGTAAAGACGTGGCCCAGGTGGCAGTTGCAGCGAACGCAGAGGACTTCGGTGCGGACCATGCCCTGGCTCTTGTCGGCGACGGTTTTGATGTTCTCCGGGGCTACTGGCTGGAAAAAGCTGGGCCAGCCGGTCCCGGAGTCGAATTTGGAGTCGGACGCGAATAACGGGAGGTCGCAACAGACGCAGGAGTAGAATCCCTTGCGTTTGTTGTCGAGGAGCGTTCCGCAGAAGGGGCGTTCGGTTCCCTTGCCCCTGGCAATTTGGTATTGCTCGGGGCTCAGCATGGCGCGCCAGTGGGTGTCGGGCTTGACGACGAGTTCGGTCTCAGCGGCGACCATTTGGCTCTGATTATTGAAGATTTTGACTTTCATGCCCCAAAGATAATCCCTACCCCGGAGTTTCCCTTGCACCACGCTCTTTTGCTGTTCGCGCTGGTTCAGCCGCTGCCCGCCGCCGCTCAATTTGACGGTCTCAAGTTCCGGAGCATCGGGCCGGCCACCCCAAGCGGGCGGATCGATGACTTCGCGGTCCTCGCCCGCGACCCCCGGACCTTCTACGTCGCCGCGGCCACGGGCGGGGTGTGGAAGACCACCAACAACGGGATCACGGTCACCCCCGTGTTTGACGAAGGCGGCTCGGGGTCGGTGGGTGCCATTGCCATCGCTCCAGCCGACGCCAACCTGGTCTGGGTCGGCACCGGCGAGGCGAACAACCGCCAAAGCTCCTCGTGGGGCGATGGGATCTACAAGTCGACCGACGGCGGCAAGTCGTGGAAACACATGGGCCTACGGGAGTCGAAGCAGATCGCCCGGATCCTCGTCGATCCGGTCGACCACGAGGTGGTCTACGTGGCCGCGCTTGGCGACCTCTGGAAAGCCGGGGGCGAACGGGGCATCTACAAGACGACCGACGGCGGGATTTCGTGGTCCCGGGTCCTCGACGCGGGGCCGGATGCCGGCGGGATCGAGTTGGTCATGGATCCCACCAACAACAAGGTGATGTACGCGGCGACCTATCAGCGCCGCCGGACCAGTTGGGGCATGAATGGCGGCGGGCCCAACTCGGCCCTCTGGAAGACCGCCGACGCCGGGCGGACCTGGACCAGGCTCACGAAGGGGCTACCGGAGGGGTCGCTGGGCCGGTCGGGGCTCGACGTCTACCGGGCCAACCCGAACATCGTCTATGCCCGGATCGAGCATCCGACCCAGGGCGGGGTGTACCGGAGCGACGACGCCGGGGCCAACTGGCGGAAGATGGGCTCGACCAACCCGCGGCCGATGTACTTCGGCGTCATCAAGGTCGACCCGAGAAACGATCTCAGAGTCTATGTCCCGGGCCTCAACGTGCTGGTGTCGGACGACGGCGGGAAGACCTTCCGGTCGCTCGACGAGAAGATCCATGTCGATTATCACGCCATGTGGATCAACCCTTCCGATCCCGAGCACCTGATGATCGGCGGCGACGGTGGCGTCGGGATCAGCTACGACCGAGGTGCCAAGTGGATGTGGTTGCCGCACATTCCAGTCGGGCAGTTCTATCATGTCGGGTTCGACATGCAAACCCCGTACACCATCTGCGGCGGGCTGCAGGACAACAACACTTGGTGCGGGCCGAGCCAGGTGCGCTCCAAGGACGGTAGCGCCAACGACGACTGGTTCGTAGCCCAGGGCGGCGACGGATTCGTCGGGCTGATCGATCCGACTAATCACAAGATCATCTACGCTGAATCGCAGGACGGCAACATCGTTCGGACCGACCGGACGACCAACGAGCGGAAGAGTGTCCGCCCCGAGGCGGTTCCGGGTGAGAAGCCGCTCCGATGGAACTGGGACACCCCGTTCATGCTCTCGTCCCACGATCCGGCCACGCTCTACGCGGGGGCCAACACACTCTACAAGACGACCGACCGTGGTCATTCGTGGAAAGCCGTGAGCGGTGATCTGACGCTGGCGCTCGACCGGGACACGGTCGATCTGATGGGGATGAAGGGCAAAGACATCAAGATCGCCAAGAACGACGGCGTATCCGTGTACGGTACGTTGTTCACGATTGCCGAGTCGCGGCTCAAGAAGGGGCTGCTCTATACCGGGTCCGATGACGGCCAGGTGTCGGTGACGCGTGACGATGGGGCCGCCTGGGCCAACGTCACCCCCAAGATTCCGAATGCCCCAAAGTGGGCCTATGTGTCCAAGGTGGAGCCTTCGAAATTCGCCGAAGGCACGGTGTATGTGACCTTCGACGGTCATCGGAGCGGTGACTACGGAACCTACGTCTATGCCAGCACCGACTTCGGTGGTTCGTTCCGGTCGATCGCCGCGAACCTGCCGAGCGGCGTGGTGGTTCGGACCATTACCGAAGACCTCAAGAATCCGGACGTGCTCTATCTCGGTGCCGAGAACGGGTTGTTCGTCACCACGGACCGGGGGCGCTCGTGGGTCCGGGTCAAAGCCAACGTCCCCACCGTGCCGGTGTATGAAATCACCCTCCACCCGCGGGACAACGACATGATCCTCGCGACCCACGGCCGGGCGCTCTGGATTCTCGATGATCTGACGCCGTTCCAGCAATACTCGGTAGCGGCGGCCAAGGATGCCCACGTGTTCGAGGTTGAGCCGGCGGTAGAGCGGGTCCGGGCCGAGGACCGGATGCGGGAGTTCGAAGGCGACATGCGGTTCTTGGGCGAGAATCCGCCGGTTGGCGCGCCGATCACCTACCATCTGAAGACCAAAGGCGACAGCGTCCGGATCGTGATCAAGGATGGCTCGGGCGCCATCGTTCGGGAACTGAACGGTGACAGCGCCAAAACCAAACCCACCTCGGGGATCAATACGATAGTGTGGGACTTCCGAGTCGAGCCGCTGCCACCTTCCAAACGAGCTGGCACAGATCTGCCATCGTTCTTCGGGGGCGGGCGGGAAGGCCCGATGGTGCTCCCGGGTACCTACACGGCTGCGCTGTTCGTCAACGGCAAGGAGGCGGCCTCGGGCCCGGTTCAGGTCCGGCTCGATCCCGACATCCAGATCGCGGATGCCGACTTGAAGGAACGGTTCGACGCACTCAAACAGCTCCACGGCTTGAACCGGACGCTGACCGCCGCTACCGATGCCGTGCGGGATGCCGACGACCAGTTGGGCTCGATTCGGAAGGGACTGCCGGACTCGACCAAGGTCCCGGCGCCGATCAAAGCCACGACGGATTCGCTCACCAAGGAACTGGTCGGCCTCAAGCGGAAGCTTGGGATCCGAACGCCGGGCGAGGATCTGTTCAGTATGGATTTCTCCGAGCTTCGGCGGGCGCTTCCCATCCGCCTGTCGATGACCGGTGGTGACATCGGCGGGGCCCACGTGAAACCGAGCGAGGCGAATCGTCAGGCGGTGAGTGCGCTGGCCACGGAGGTTCCGGCTGCGGTGACGGAGGTCAATGGGTTCCTGGCCAAGTTGAAGCCGTTCTACTTGCGGCTGGCCGAGGCCGGACTCTATCCCGTGGTGCCGGCGCCGGTCGAGGAGAAGCGCTGATGCGGTGGATTCCAGTGGTTTCGGCTGCCGGGTTGGCCGCGGCGGCGTCGCTGTCAGCCCAAGCCAAGCGGCCAATGACGTTTCTCGATGTGCAGCGGCTGAACCAGACGGGAAGCCTGGCTCTCTCTCCCAATGGCCGCTCGGCGTTGTACGCGCTGTCGGTCCCGGATTGGAAAGAGGCCCGCCGGTTCACGGACATCTGGGTCGTTTCGACCGACCAAGGGGTTGGTTCGGCCCGGCAGCTCACGTTCACCCCGGACAAGAACGAAACGGCGCCACGCTGGGCTCGTGACGGGTCATTCTTCGTGTTCAGTTCGAATCGTGAACGGTCCGATTCAGGTGCCAGGAACCAGCTGTATGCCATGCGGACCGACGGTGGCGAGGCCCGGAAGATCACTGACGCGAAGGACGGCGTCGGCACGTTCGTCTTCTCCCATGACGGCCGGTGGCTTGTGTACTCGGCCGGCAAGACGGACGAACAGCAAGTATGGGCCTTGTCGGTGGCCGATTTGGCCGCGGCGCCGATTCAGCTGACCAAGCATGCCGCCCCGGTTACTTGGTGGGAGATGTCTCCCGACAGCCGGTCGCTTTATTTCATCGCGCCCGATAGCGTCGACAAAGACAACCTTGACCGGGTCGAGAAGAAGTTTGACGTCAAGATCCGGAATGAAGACTCGCCCCTGCGGCATCTCTGGGTAGCGGATCTCGAAAGCCGGGTCGAGAAGCGCCTGACCGGCGGCACCGACTACACGGTTGGGAACGTCGAAGTCTCCCCTGATGGCCGGTGGATCAGCTTCAATGGAACGCCCAACGACCGGTACCAGCGGACCGTGACCGAGACCGGCAACCACGCCGACGGATACCTGCTCGAGGTTTCGACCGGCAAGATTGAACGACTGACCACGACCGCCGACATCGGTGAGAGCGGCTTGTCGTTTTCGCCGGACAGCAAATGGATCGCCTTCTCCGCAGCGAACGACTTCGTCTATTCCCGGGACTCGAGAGTCTACCTCCGGGAGGTCACCGCCAGCGGCGGACCGTGGCGGAAACTCGGTGATGGCTTTGACGGGGGCGTGTCGGCGGATTGGTGGTCGAAGGACGGCAAGACGATCTACTTCACCGAGGGAATTCAGGCGACCAGCCAGGTCATGGCGCTTGACGTAGCCCTCAACACGGTGACCCAGGTCTCCAGGGAAAAGGGGACCATTGCCGCCACCCGGGACGAGGATACCGGTTTGATCCTGGTCACCTACGCCGACCCCTCGACGCCGACCAGCCAGTACCTGGTTCGCACCGAGGCCAATCTCGCGACGAAAAGTGCCTGGACCCGGCTGACCAATCCGAATCCGCAGGTGGCGGGCTTTGCGTTAGGCGAAGCCGACGAGATCACCTGGAAATCGAAGGACGGAAAGCTGGTCGGCGGGGTGCTGCTGAAGCCGGCGGGTTTCGTTCCGGGCCGTCCGTATCCGTTGATCGTCCAAATCCACGGCGGGCCGGCCGGTGCCGACATGTTGGGTTTCAATGGCGGCTACGGCTCGCAGATTTACGCCGGCGCCGGCTACGCCGTGTTGATGCCGAACTACCGCGGGTCGACCAACTACGGCGAGCGCCACCGGATGGAAACCGCCGGCATCGGGAAGTACTTCGACCGCGGCTTTGAAGACATCATGACGGGCGTGGACTATCTGATCGCCCAGGGCATTGCCCATCCGGATAGCCTTGGGGTCATGGGTTGGAGCGCCGGAGGCCACTACTCGAACTGGATCTTGACCCACACCGCACGGTTCAAGGCCATCTCGAGCGGCGCGGGTACCATGAACTGGATTTCGATGTATGCCCAAAGTGATATTCAGCGAAACCGGCAGTGGTACATGGGCGGCGACCTCCCGTACGACAACTTCGACGCCTACTGGAAGGTGTCGCCCCTCAAGTACATCAAGGCGGCCAAGACGCCAACCTTGATCCACGTCGTCGATGGCGATCCGCGGGTGCCGAGGCCTCAATCGGAGGAGCTCCACATGGCGCTCAAGAAGCTCGGCGTCCCGACCGAGTTCTTCGTCTACCCCGGTGATACCCACGGGATTACCGCGCCCCGGAACCAACTGGTGAAAGCCCATGTGGAGTTCCAGTGGTTCGAGAAGTATATTCGGGGCAAGCCGGGTTGGTTCACGTGGCGCGACCTCCTCCAGACCTTGGAGAACTGACTGATGACTGGACTTCTGTTTGCCGGGCTGCTCGCCATGGTTCAGCAGCCGCTGGTGGTGCCGCCATGGTCCGCTCAGCTCGCCACCCGCGAAAGCTGGCTGGCCAAGCGCCACGAGATGTTGCTGCCGATGATGCGGCGGCACGGGGTCGCGATGTGGATCGTGGTCAACGAGGAGTTTCATGCCGACCCGATCGTCCCTACCATCGCCCCGCCCCTCCCCTACGCCGGCAACCGCGATTTCTTCATCTTTGCCGATGACGGCGGCAACCGGGTCAAGGCGTTCTCGATCACCGGCTACCCGGAAGAGCAGATCAATGCCTATTTCGAGCCGATGTCCGAAGGCCGGAACCCGTCCAAGATGCTGTCCGACCTGTTCCGCCGCTTCAGACCCAAGACCATCGCCCTCGGCATTGAGGGCTCCCGCGGCGTCACCCGAACCCTCACCCACGCGACCTTCCAGCTGATCCAACAAGCCATTGACTCTACCCCGGAATGCCGAGCGCCGAGCGCCGAGTGCCGAGTGACGGGCAGTGAAGCGCTGATCGAAGACCACCTCGATACCCGGATTCCGGAAGAGTTTGCCACCTACCAGCACCTCGTCAAGATCACCGACCAGATCGCGAAGAAGGCCCTGTCCAATGCGGTGATCACGCCGGGTAAGACCACGGTCGGGGACGTGCGGCGGTTCCTGTTCGACGAATACGCCAGGCGGGGGGCCACTACGTGGTTTCAGCCCGACGTCCGGGTCCAGCGGCTCGGCGGCGGCAACTACGAGTTGGGCAAACATTCCGCCACGCCATCGGTGCCGGGACCGGCCTTGGAGGGCACGATCATCAAGCGGGGCGACGTGGTGCACATCGACATAGGCATCACGGCGATGGGATTTGATACCGATTGGCAGAAGATGGCGTACGTGCTGAAAGCTGGTGAGCGGGACGTGCCGGCCGGTCTCAAGAAAGCGATGGCGAATACCAATGCGTTGCAGGACGCGGTGATGAGGCCCTGCTCGCGGCCCGGCCGGCTCAACACCGAGGCCTACGACTGCGCCATGGCGGAGATGAAGGAGCGGGGGATCGAGGCGATGATCTACTCTCATCCCATCGGCAATCAGGGCCATGGCTTGGGGGCGGGGGTGTCGTTCGGTAGCGCGCCTGGGCGAGCGGGGAAGCCGTTGCGGTTAGGCTCCTATATCTCGATCGAGCTCAATACCGCGACGGCGGTGCCGGAGTGGCGCGGGCAGAAGGTCTACGTGATGATGGAGGACGACGCCCATCTCACGGAGGAGGGCTGGACGTTCTTTGGCCCGCGTCAGACCGAGTGGTATCTGGTGCGGTAGGAGCCGAAACGAATCAGCCCCCGGAGCTCTCGGGACCCCACTGCTACGCCTCATTGTAGGCTCTCTCAAGAACCGCTACGTCGAGCTTCATCCTCATCGTCATGGCTTCCATCACGGCCTTCACCTTCCCAGGGTTCCTGTCACGGATCAGCTCCATGAATCGTCGTGGGACAATCTGCCACGAGCTCACGAACGTCAACCTGAACGCCGTGTTTCCAGCACGACTCCGATCCATCGACCCATCCCGCAATCGTACCGCTCGCCCTCGACTCGGCACAAGGGAGACCTTGCGACGGGGCTGGTCGGGCGACACGTTATAGCCCATGAACCGATCTCATCTGCTGCTCTCCGCGCTCTTGGCCACCGGCTGCGCGGCCTCCGAACCTGCCGACCTCGTGCTCAAAAATGGGGTGGTCTACACCGTCGACGATCAGAATCCCAAGGCCGAAGCCGTGGCGATTCGGGGCTCCGAAATCATTTTCGTTGGCTCCAACGCCGAGGCCGCCAAGTTCGAGGGCTCGAAGACCCGGGTCGTTGATCTGGCCGGGGCCACCGTGCTCCCCGGACTGGCCGACGCGCATTACCACCTAAGCGGGGTGGGCGAGCGGGAGATGGTCCTAAATCTCGAAGGCACCGGCACCAAGGAGGCGTTCCTTGCGAAGGTGGCCGAGCGGGTCGGGGTCGCCAAGCCGGGGGAGTGGGTGACCGGCCGGGGTTGGATCGAGACCTTCTGGGTTCCCCAGGCGTTTCCGAGCCGGCACGATCTCGATCGGATTGCCCCCAACAATCCGGTGGCCTTGGTCCGAGCGGACGGGCACGCCCTGGTCGCGAATACCAAAGCGCTCGCGCTGGCCGGGATCACGCCGGCTACGGCCGCTCCGCCGGCCGGCGCCCTCAACAAGGACGTCAAGGGTGAATTGACCGGGATGTTGATCGACGGGGCCATGGGGCTTCTCTACCGGGTCGTGCCCCCGCCAACCTCCGCCGACGAGGACTCGGCCTACGTCATCGGAGCCCGGCTTAGTGTCGAACTCGGGTGGACCCAAGTCCACGATGCCGGCGTGTCATGGGGTGATGTGGCCCGGATCCGGCGCCTCTACGGCCAAGGGGCCATCAAGCTCCGGACCTACCAGGCCATTCGCGGTCCCGGCTCCGATGCCGATTCGCTCCTGGCGAACGGCGCGAGCGTCGACGAATTTGGCGGCCGCTATACCGTTCGGACGCTCAAAGCGGCCGTGGACGGGGCGTTAGGCTCTCGTGGCGCGCTGTTGATCGAGCCCTACAGCGACGATGCCAAGGTCCATGGCTTGCTGACCACCGATACCGCCGCGTTTCGGACGATGTTGGTGAGCGCCCTGGAAAAAGGGATTCAAGTCGAGACCCACGCGATCGGAGACGGCGGGAATCGATTGATGCTCGATATGTACGCCGCCGCCTTCAAGTCGGTACCCAACGGCGAGCGGCGGCGGGTCCACCAGCCCCGGTGGCGAAACGAGCATGCCCAGATCGTCGACCCCGCCGATATCCCGCGGTTCAAGGAACTTGGCGTGATTCCCTCGATGCAGCCGTCCCATGCCATCGGCGACTTGTATTTTGCCGAAGCCCGGCTTGGCGCCAAGCGCTTGATCGGGGCGTACGCCTGGAAGTCGTTTCTCGACCTTGGGCTACCGGTAGCCGGTGGCTCGGATGCGCCGGTTGAACGGGGCGAGCCGATGATCGAGTTCTACGCCGCCGTGGCGCGCCGGGATATCCGGGGCAACGCGGGCGCTGATTCGGTGTGGCATCCCGAGCAAAAGGTCAGCCGCGAGGAGGCGCTCAAGATGTTCACGAAGTATGCGGCCTTCGCTTCGTTCGAGGAGGACAAGCGCGGGTCGATCACTAAGGGAAAGTGGGCCGACCTGACGATCCTCGACCGGGACATCATGACGGTGCCGGAGGTGGACATTCTCACCACGAAGACGGTGATGACGATCATCGCCGGCGAGGTGGTGTATGCCAAGCCGGGCAACTAACCCCGCAGAGCACGCCGCCGGCGTGGTCATCTCTTTGTCTAAGCTGTATTACGATTAGCCAATGCGCTTCTTCATTGGCGGCATCGCCACGGAGTCGAACGAGTTCGTTTCTTACCCTACTCCTCTAAGTGACTTTCGGATTCACCGGGATTGGGCCGACGACGACGCTGTCGGTCGGGTCCTCTCGGCGGCTCGTCCGTGGCGCCGCCTGGTTCGAGAGGCCGGCCACGAGGTCGTTCCCGGGTTGCTGGCCTGGGCCATGTCGAGTGGCCCCGCCGGGTGGCCGGTTGGCTTCTTGGGTCGGCTGGCCATGTTCTGACCCAATGGCGGATTGGCCGGGCCGGGACCTGGCTCGACGTTGAGGCGGCGGCGACCGACCTCACCGCGGACCCGGTGGTCGAAGGGATCGTGGTCAATCTTCGGGATGTCACGGAACGGGTGCGGCTCGAAGCCGAGTTGGTGCAGGCCCAGAAGCTTGAGGCTGTCGGCCGGCTCTCCAGCAGTATTGTCCATGACTTCAACAACTTGCTCACGATCATTATTGGGAACCTGCAACTGGCTCGTATGGCCGGACCCCAAGGCGGATCCGCCGACCTTCAAGCCGTCGAAGCCGCGCCGCGCCGCGGGGCCGCCTTGTCCCGCCAGCTCCTCTCGCTCAGCCGCCCGGTGGAGGTCTCGACGAGGATCGTCGATCTGGGCGGCCTGGTGCGGGCGGTCGAACCAACGCTCCGCACGGTGCTGCCGTCGTCGATTCAGATGATCGTGACGATCGGAGCCGAGCCCACGCCGGTGATGCTCGACGATGCCCAGGCGGAGCAGATCCTCCTCAACCTGGCGCTGAACGCGCGGGATGCGATGCCGGCCGGGGGCACGCTCAGCGTGTCGGTCGGTCTTGAGCCATGTGGCCAGCGGGTGCAACTGGCCGTGAGCGATACCGGCACCGGGATGTCGGACGAAGTCTTGGCCCTGGTACTGACCGATCTGGTCATCCCGAACATGGGCGGCGAAGCCCTGGCCCGGCAGATCGGCCGGGAGTTCATTGGCTTGCCGGTCCTCTGCATGTCCGGCACTCCCGGCCTGACCACAGCCGTACTCCCTCACGATCATTATCTCGGCGGACTCGTAGTGAGCGCTAACCGACCCGCCATTCACTCCACTCCACCCGGCGCGCCATCACGATCTCACGGACCTGGCGTTCCCGCCCGGTCAAGCCGGCGGCTCCGGTCTTGGCTTCGACGAACACGATTCGATCCAGGTGGCCCGCCGCGAGTCCGTCGAATACCACGAAATCAACCGGCGAACCGAGGAAGCGCACGTCCTTCGGGTTGAAGGTAAATCCCGGTAGAAACGGGAGGAGCTGCTCGGACACCTTGCCGGCGATCACCGCCTGGCTTCGCGCCACCGCGTCGCGCCGAATCTGTTGGGTATGGCGGGCTTTCCAGCTGAAGAAGAGAGCGGCCCCACTTAAGAAACCAATACTCAAGCCCAAGAGGGCGCCCAACAGGACATCGGACATGGAAGCCTCGACGGCGGGAGTGGGTTTAGCGGTTGCTGGTGAGCTCGGCGGGCCTGGCTTTCGCGGCCTGCCACGCCGGCCCCACGGAGGCGAGCACCGTGATCGCCGCCAGCCCGCCCGCCATGCCGAAGACGAGCGCCGGCTGCCAGTAGGAAAGGCCCGGCACCAACTGAGCGATTGCAGGCCACAGGACCGGTCCGAAGAACACCACGCCGACGCCGGTTCCCGCACCGGACACCACCAGGGCCCTCGTCAGCACGAAGGACCGGATCTGCCACCGCGTTGCCCCAACCGACCGGCGGATCGAGAATTCAATCCGCGATCCGGACACCCATATGGCCATCAGGACCGCAATCCCGCCGGCCGCGAGCAGCAGTGTCGCGGCAGCCTCGAGGCCGAAGAGCCAGCCGAACCAAAGCACCACCGCCGTTCGTTGCCGGGCCAGAGCGGCCCGGGTCGTCCGGTCGACGACCGTCACAGCGTTAGGCACGGCCATACCATCCAGCGGGGTGCCGACGATCAGGAGTTCGGTTCGTCGTCCAGGCGCCTGGAGGGAACTCAAGTAGATCGTTTCGAGCGGCCCGATTCCGCTCCCGAGCCCCCGGCCGGCGTCCTGGTCGTCGACCACCCCGATGACCCGATAGGCCGGACCGGTCATCCGGCCCGCCAAGAACACCTCCCGGCCAAGCGGCTGGCCCGACTCGAAGTACCTGGCGGCCAAGTACCGGTTCACCACGGCAACCCGGGTTGCCCCGAGGCTGTCGGCGGCGGCGAAGCCCCGACCCGCGATCATCGGGAATCCCCGAGCCCGGAAGGTGTCGGCGCTGGCGGTGTGATAGGTGGTCCGGAGCGGCCGCCATTTGAGGTAGATACCGCCGACATAACACTGGCCGCAGTCGGTCGTGAGCTGATCGATCGGGCCGATGCCCTCGTGCCCGCCCGGACTTGTCAGGCTCGCGACGGCGCCAGGGTCTCCGCCGTGCATCGCCACCAACAGCCGGCCATAGTCCCGGCCCCGGGCCCCCACATCGACCCCGTCGTGCTCGAGTTGATAGAGAGCACCTGGCTCGGTGGCTGGGGCGGTGGAGGGAGCCAGCAGCGGCCGGCGCACTTGGCCCGCAATCATGGCGGCGCCAACCAAGGTGGCGAGCCCCACGCCCAGCTGGGTTGCCGGAATCCAGAGCGGCGGCGGGGTTTCAACCTGCTCCGTGACGCCCCGGGACCGCGCCGCAATCAACGGGAAGAGAGCACCCGCGACCATCAAACCACCGATCGCCGCCAGCGCCATGAGTGGAGCGCCGAACCCTGGCGCTGCCGAGGTGCCGGGCCAAGTTGCCATGGCCAATCGAACGGCACCAATGCTGAGGCTGATGGCGGCTCCGACCACCATCGCTCCGATCCCGAGGCCTTCCCCGATGGCCGCCCGAACCAGCGAACCCCGACTGGCCCCAACTGCTCGCCGGATCGCGACTTCCGGAATCCGCTGGCCGGCCAGGGTGGCCCACAACGCAAGTCCCGTGACCCCGCCAACCGCCAGAGCGCTCCACCCGAGGACCACCAACCACCCCAGAAGTTGGTCCACCGCCAGACGCTGAAGGGCGCTGGCCGGGGTAGCCGAGTCCGTCCACCGGATCCCGGCATCCAACGAAGCAATGGGGGGGGGCGTAATGACGGGTGCACTTGCCGTTGGCGCGAGCCATCCAGGGACCAGGGCCGCGACGAGAGCCAAAACACCCACCAGCACGGTGAGGATTCGAACCGGCCGATTGACTCGGAACCAGGTAGTCATCGGTACAATCTCGATCGGCTGCGGAGCCGGTGCAACATCCGGGGCCTTGGAAACTTTCCCCGAAACCCGGGCGTCGGTACAGAATAGGTATGTCGACGACCCCTCCTTTCCTCGCGTCCCTCCTCGCATTGCTGTTTAAATATCCAAGCCGGGTGTTCGAGCAGGGCGTGTTCGTGTGGCAAGGAGCCGGTTGGGCTCGGCTGGTCGTGCCGGCGGTTGGGTTGTTGATCGTTGTGGCGGGGTGGTCCTACCTCCGGGCCGGGCGGGTTCGGCCCGGGTGCCGCCCCAGTTTCGCGAGCAGGTGGAGGAGTACTATCGTTCGCTCGCTCGGGACCGGCCATCGAAACCTTGAGATCTGAAAGCAGGCAGCGTGGGACAACTCGGGATCTCGTGGACAACGATCATTCGACTGGCCGGCCTGGCGGTTGCCCTGGCCGGATGCGGTTCCCCCGGCCCGGCGATCGCCCCGGAAGTCAGCTCGGCCGACGCGGCGGACCAGGTCCTGACCGGAGTGGTCACCAATCTCGCTGTCGACGGCCGCCGGAAGAATTACGTCGTGGCCGATTCCGCGTTTACCTACCAAGAGGCCCAGCGTCTCGAGTTCATCCAGGTCCGGGTCACGTTCTTTGACGCCGAGGGCCAGCAAACCGCGGAGTTGACCGCCCGCCGGGCCGGATACACGATCCAGAACCAGGTCTTCGACGCCCGCGGTGACGTCGTCGTGATCACGCCGCGCCGCGATACCCTCCGGAGTGCCCGAGTGGCCTACGACAATGTCGCTCGCCAGTTCCGATCCGATTCGGCTTTTGTCTTCAAGGCCAAGGCCGGCCTCGTCACCGGCAAGGGCTTTACCGCGGATCCCGGGCTTCGGAATCTCGTTTCAGCCCGAAAACGTCCCGGGCCGCGGTTGGACCCGCAATCCGCTCGATGAGCTATTCAATTCGCGCCGCGTCCCCGGCGGACGTCGAACCGATGCTGGCCTTGTTCCCAAGGCTCGCGGCGTTTCCGCTCCCGCCCGAACGTCGCGCGGAGCATCTCTGGGAAGGCGACGCCGATCTCCTCCGTCGCTGGACCACTGGCGCCGTTCCCCAATGCCTGGTTTATGTCGCCGTGGATCCCGACGATCGGATCGTTGGGGTTGTCATGGCCCAACTGCGCGAAGAATTGCTGAGTCACCAGCCCAGTGCGCACCTTGAAGTTGTCGCGGTCCACGCCGACGCCGAGGGTCAGGGGATCGGCCGACGATTGATCGAAGAAATCGAACAGAAGGTCCAGGCCCGCGGGGCTGAATCACTCACCCTGCATGTGTTCGGCAGCAACACTCGGGCCCGATCGGTGTACGAGCGGCTCGGGTTTACCGGTGAACTGATCCGCTACATCAAGTACTTCGGCCAAGCCGCGAAACCGGGTCCGGCCGACCGTTCCGGTAGGTCTTGACGCCGTCGTTGACGGTGTGGAGCAGCAAGAGGCCGTCCGAGCGCCCATAGGTCTTCATCAAGTCGAGCATCATCGGTTCTTCGCCCCCCCACGGGTAGCCGAACACCACGTCGAAGTCGTCGAGTGCGTACCCCAGTTGCAGGTATCCGGACGGTCCGGTGCCGACGGTGCCGGTGCGCCCGTCGCCGTCGCTTGGCTGCCATCGATACCCGGTTGGCAGAAAGCTCCCGGCGGCAAACCGCGCCCGCGAATCGAATTTCTCGGCCAGACGTCGTGCCGTGGCGACCAGGCTCGAGTCCAATTCGATTCCGTAAGCCTCGAAGCCAAGCAGATCGGCCATGATCGTAATGACCCCGGTGGCCGAACCCCACTCCAGAAATCGCCGGCCCGGGCCCCGATGCGGCAGCAAGGCCGCCAGCACCACTTCATAGTCGGCAGCGACAAACGGGTGAAAGTGATGCTCCCGGACTTCGAGGGCAAACTGATCCCAGACCGCCCAGCCCTCGGTGCACAAGGCTTCGACCCGAGCGCGGAGCGCGTCATCCATACTATGGCCTACTTGGGCCGCTTGAGCGCCTGGTCCAGCATTGAGACCAGAGAATCCCGGCTGTAGCTGAAGGCATGGCCCTCGTTGAGCTGGACCAATTCGAGGATCTGCTTTCGGAGCGTGCCTTCGGCCTGCCGCTGGTTCGGCACGACCATGTAGCGGGCCTTCGGGGCGGGGTCGAACACCGCGTGAAGGGCAGCCTGGGCCACATCGTCCGGCTTGGGGTCGCGCGATTCGGCTGTGGTGGAGTTGAGCAACCCGCGGAGCTCCTTCTCGAACATCGAGCCCTCGATCTTCTTGCCCCGTTCTTCCATTCGCCGAACCACGTTCCGGCCCATCTCGGACTGATAGCCGCCCGGCTCGATCACGCTCACCCGGACCCCCACTCGGCCCAACTCGGCGGCGAGCGCGTCGGTATAGGCCTCGACGGCGTGTTTGCTCATGCTGTACGCTCCGAGCAGCGGGCCCGAGAGGATACCCGAGATCGACCCTGTCGTGACGACCCGGCCTTTGGAGGCAATCAACAGCTTGCTGAAGGCTTTGGTCATCCGGAACGGCCCATACACGTTCACGTCGAAAACGAAGGTCAAGTCCTCCTCTTCCATCTCGATCAGCGGTTCCGCCACCGCCACGCCGGCGTTGTTGACGAGGCCATGGAGTCCGCGGCCACCCCGCTCGACCGTGGTAACGGCGGCCGCGATGTCGGCCTTGGAGGTCACGTCGAGCTTGATGGCCTGCACATTATGGATCTTGTTCAGATCGGCGATGTCCTGATCCTTCCGCGCGCCGGCGTAGACGAAATACCCCTTGAAGGCAAACAATTCCGTCATCGTTCGCCCGATCCCGGTACTGGCACCGGTGATCAGCACCGCCTTCTGGGCCGCCGGATTCTGGGCTCCAAGCCTCGCCGTGCCGAGCACGGTGGCCAGCAGAACAACAAGCTTTGTGACGTGGCGGATCAAGGCTTCCTCAAGAGTGTTGGACAGCCTTGAAAGTACCATGGTCCCTAAAACCATGTGGGTCGCCTGGGTTCGGCATCTCCCGATCAGGTCGGTGGGGTGGCGCTCACTCTCGATTACTTTCCACCATGCGTCTAGCCCTTGCAACCCTCGGCCTGCTGGCAACGGGGACGATCCCTCCGTCCCCGCCCCCGGTGGTGACCGGAATCGAATACCAGTTGGTCTTCAACAAAACCACCGCGGCAACCCGGAGCCTCGGCGTGTCGATGCGATTTCAGGCGTCGTCGACCGGTCCCGTCGAGTTGTCGCTTCCGGCCTGGACTCCCGGTTCCTACGAAATCAGCAACTACGCCCGCCGGGTTTCCTCGTTCTCCGCTGCCCAGGCCACGACCGCCCTTCGCTGGGACAAAACCGATTTCGACACCTGGCGCGTCCAAGTGTCCGCCCCCGGCCCGGTCACCGTGGCGTTCAGCTTCACCGCCGACACGCTCGACAATGCCATGGCGTGGTCCCGGGCCGATTTCGCTTTCGTCAACGGCACCAACGTGCTGCTCTACCCGGAAGGTGCCGGATTCGACTTCCCGGCCACCCTGTCGGTCGAAACCGAAACCGGCTGGGGCGTGGCCACCGGCCTCACGTCAACTGGTCCGCGCCGGTATACCGCGGCCAATTTCCACGATCTCGTGGACATGCCTCTGTTCATTGGCCGGTTCGACCTCGACAGTGCCGCAATCGGCGGGGTCATGAATCGGATCGCGTCCTATCCATCCGGAGCGCTGGTCGGGGCTCCCCGGGCTCTGCTGTGGAAGCAACTGGGCACCATGGTGCCGGCCATGGCCAAGGTCTTCGGCGAAACGCCATGGCCCAACTACACTACTTTGCTGGTGTTTGATCCGGCGTTCGGCGGAGGTAGCGCGCTCGAGCACCAGAACTCCCACCTTGGGATCTACACTCCGGACTTTGCTGGAACTCCGATTCTCGCTTCGATTACTGCCCACGAAATCTTCCACGGGTGGAACGTTAAGCGGCTCCGGCCGGCGGAGTTGGTTCCCTATCGCTATGACCGTCCTCAGCCGACTCCGCTCCTCTGGGTCAGCGAAGGCATCACCGACTACTATGCCGATCTGGCCCTGGTCCGTGGCGGCGTCATCGATTCGGCGGTGTTCCTCAACGTAACCCAAGGCAAGATCGAGGAGGTTGCGGCTGCTCCGCCGATTGCCCTGGAGGATGCCTCGTTCTCGACCTGGATCCAACCGACCGACGGCACCGCGACGATCTACTACCCCAAAGGGTCGCTGGCGGGGCTCTTGCTCGATATCATGATTCGCGACGCGAGCGACAACCGCGCCTCGCTCGATGAGGTGATGCGGACGCTCTATCGGTCCACCGTTCCGGCTGGTCGTGGATTCACGACCGACGAATGGTGGTCAACCGTCAATGCGCTGGCCGGCCGGGACCTCGCGACGACCTTTGCCCTCCGATATATCGACGGCCGGGAGCCATTCCCTTGGTCCCGGATCGCGCCGCTGGCCGGCCTTCGTTACGTGGTGGACAGCGTCTTGGAGCCGAGGCTCGGGGTGGGAACCACGACGGTTGACGGCCGCGAGATGGTCACCAACATCACCCCCGGCGCGGCGGCGGCCCTCGCCGGCGTCCTGCCCGGCGACGAACTCGTGAGCATCGGCGATCTCAAGGTCGATCCCAACTTCGGCCCCGCGTTCCGATCCCGGTACCGGGCCCGGATCGGTGCCACGGTGCCGCTCACCGTTCGCCGGGAGGGCGCCGAGATCAGTCTGTCCCTCGTCGTCCGAGCCGAGGTGCGCGTCGATGGCCGGCTTGAGTTCGATCGGCGTCCTTCCCTCAAAGCCGCCCGAATTCGCCACGCGATTCTGTCCGGCACCACGGACCGTCCATGAAGATCTTCGACCAACTGAGCCACCTGGGCCATGAACAACTCGTCCTCTGCTCCGATCCGGCCTCGGGGTATCGGGGCATCATCGCCATCCACTCGACGGCGTTAGGCCCGGCCGTTGGCGGGACCCGTTGGTGGAACTACCCGTCCGACGAAGCGGCCATCACGGATGCCTTGCGGCTGTCGCGCGGGATGTCGTTCAAGAATGCCCTGGCCAACCTGCCGCTCGGCGGGGGCAAATCGGTCATCCTCGGCGGACCCGCCGCATCCGATCGGCCCGCGGTCCTTCGGGCCCATGGCCGATCCATCGATCGGCTCCACGGCCTCTACGTGACCGCGGAAGACGTCGGGACCTCCCTAGCCGACATGGAGTTCATCGCCGAGACAACGACCTATGTGGCCGGCCGGGCCGGTACCTCCGGCGATCCATCACCCCACACCGCCCGGGGCGTGTTCCGCGCCATGCAAGCCGGCGCCAAAGTGCGTTGGGGATCCGATCAATTGGCAGGGAAGACCGTCGCCCTCCAGGGCTGCGGCAATGTCGGTTACCATTTGGCCGCCCAACTCCACCGGGCCGGGGCCACCTTGATCGCGAGCGACATCGATCCAGCCAAGGTGGCCCGAGTGGTCGCGGAGTTTGGCGCTACGACCGCCCCGGTTGACCGGATCCACCGAGTCCCCGCCGATATCTTTGCGCCCTGTGCCCTCGGTGCCGTGATTAACGACCTCTCCCTGCCGGACTTGACCGTGGGCTTGATCTGCGGCGGCGCCAACAATCAACTCCTCGAACCCCGCCACGGGGCTGACCTGGCCACCCGGAAGATCGTCTACGTGCCCGACTACGTCGCCAACGCCGGCGGCGTCCTATTCGGCGGCTCCATCGAAGTGTTGAAGCTCAGCCTGGAGGCCACCCTGGCCCGGATCGACGCCATCTACGACACCACCCTGATGGTCCTCGAACGAGCCGCCGAGGAAGGCATCCCCCCTTCGGAAGCCGCCGACCGCCTAGCCGAAGGAAAAATCCGCTCCCCCCGCCAATAAAAAAGGGTCGGCGTCAAGCCGACCCCCTTTCTTTCCGCCGAGTGCCGAGCACCGAGTGCCGAGTGCCGAACCCCTCACTTCCCCTTGGTTCCCGGTCCCGATGCCAGCGCCAACAGCTGCCGCTGGGTCACCCCCCGCTTCAGATAGTCCATCGCCGTGGTCAACTGACGGTCGTAACGGACCGATCGGCGGAACGCAGCGGAGTCGCCGAAGGCCAGCTTCGCGACCCACTGCTCGAGCGAGCGGTCAACCAACGGGAGTCCGGCATCGAACTGAGCCCGGGTAACATTGATCTTCGATTGCTGCACCTTGCTCCACAGTGACTCCCGCCATGCCGCTTGGACCTCGAAGTCCGGCTTGACGCCCTTCTTGAGCTGGAGGCTGGTGTTGTAGAGCGCCACATACCACTGCGAGTATTGGGGCTGGTAGGCCCGGGCCAAGTCCCGCTCCTGCGTCGGCAGGGTATCGGGTGTCATGATGACGTCGGGCGTGACGCCGCCGCCGCCCAGGATCGTCCGGCCGCCGTCCGACTTGAACTCGGGCCGCTTCCGCTTGGTGGTATCGGCCGCCGCCGGACCCTCGCCATCGGCGTACTCGACAAACCGCTCATCGCCCAACCGGTCGTGGTCGGCCTGAATGGACCGGCCGCTCGGCGTGTACCATTTGCCGGTCGTGATCTTCATGGCCCAGCCACCCTCGATCGGGAACAGGGTCTGGACCAAGCCCTTCCCGAACGAAGTCGTTCCCACGACGAGCCCCCGGTCATGGTCCTGAAGGCTCCCGGCCACGATCTCGGAGGCCGAGGCGCTGTACCCGTCCACGAGCACCACCACGGGGATCGAATCGATGACCGATGCTCGGCTGGCGCGGTAGATCTCCGGTGTGCGGCCCCGATGGCGGACGCTGGCCAGTTCTTGCCCCGGCTCGAAAAAGAGGTTGTTGATCTCCAACGCCTGTTCGAGACTGCCGCCGCCGTTGCCGCGGATATCGATGACGAAGGCTTTGGCGCCCTGGCCCTTCAGGGCCAGCAACGACCGCTCCACGTCCTGAGCGGCCGACTCGTTGAAGCTCTGCAACGGGATGTACCCGACACCGCCGTCGAGCATCAGGGCATACGGCACGGCCGGAACCCGGATCACCGCCCGCTTGAATGTCTGCTTGATGACTTCCGGGGCGCCGGCCCGTTGGAACGTGACCTTCACGTCGGTCCCCGGGGTGCCGAGCAGCTTCTGGGAGACCTGCTCGAGCCGGAGGCCGGTCACTGCCGAGGAGTCGACAAAAAGAATCCGGTCGCCGGCGATGACGCCGCCTTTCTCGCCCGGTGTGTTCGGGAAAATCCGGGCCACGATAATGGCGCCCTCTTGGTTCTCGATCTGCATCCCGACGCCGCCGTAGTTGTTCCGAAGCGTGTTCCGCTGGAACGAAGCCAATTCCTCCGGCGAATACAGGTCGGCATACGGATCGTTGAGTTGCTTGACGAGGCCGCGAGCGGCCCGTTCGAAGATCGCCGCCCGGCTGATCGAATCCACGGCGTTTTCTTCGATCCGTTGCAACACTTGTGAGAAGAGACGGGCCCCGTCCTGCGGCTCCTTGCTCTGCCGCAAGAACGCCCCGGCAACCAAAGGAAGGCCGATCAAAACCGCTGCGGAGAGCCAGTACCGACGTCGCATTTCGAGAACCCCCGTTGGGCACGAAAGGGGGCCCCAGGTCGGAGCCCCCAACTTGTAGATAGACCTGCAGGGTTCAAGCCATCCTGACAGACCTTATGATAGCTAACTTGCCCGCCCGCGATTCGCCATGTTGGCTAGTGGCGCGGTTTGGTCAGGATGTCCTCGAACAGGGCCAAGGCGCGGGGGTCGTCTGACTGACCCAACCAGAACATGGCCTTCTTCCTGATTTCCCGGTCGCGATTGCTGATGGCGACCCGAATAAGCACCGGCACTCTATTCTCCTCAGGCAATTGCGACAGGGCGAAGACGGCCTGCTCCCTGACTTCCCGGTCCTCGTCCTCGTCGCTGGCCAACTCACTCAAGCCTTCGGCGGTCTTCTCACCCGCGGCCTGGCTGACCAAAAACACGGCCTGTTTCCGGGTTGAGCGGGGGGCCGACTTGTCGCGTGCCAGCGACAGAAAGGCCGGCCACACCACGATACTGTCTGCCAGGGTCAGCGGAAACAGAATGTCGTCCGAGGACGATCCGCCTGTGCGGGCCAATTCGATGAACGCGACGAGGGCCGCCCCGGTGCCCACCAATCCGAGGTTGCTGGCCGATGCCCGTTCCGGCCAGTTCCCCTCGACGAACACCTTGGCCGAGCGGACCCGACCCCCGCGGACCGCGAGCGCCACTCGGACTGGGCCTTCCTCACAAGCCCGATTCCGCCAACTTCGGTCGTTACCGCTCCAGTGCCGCATCATGACGGAGTTGTCGCGGGTCCGGTCGCGAAGAAAGGTCTCGCCGTCGCCGCATGCTCACCGCCCGATTGCCCGAGCCAGAACACCGCCTGCTGCCACACCTCGCCGTCCTCATCGTCGCTGCATTCGCTCCGTCCCCACCGTCCCCCGGGCGACCGAGCCACTCCTCGGCTGGTTCCGCTGACTCGGCCGCCAGCGCTCGGACTGGCCGGATTTGGCGGAGCTCTTCCAGCATGTCATCTGGTCGGATCTCCATCACCGGCTAACGGCCTATTTCGCCACCCGGATGCGAACCGGGCACCTCATCGCGGTCGGTGACCCCGCCGCCGTCGCCCGCCATACTCTCGACGCCTTGGTGGCAACCCTGGTGTTGGGTCCGTTGGCACCGAAGACCGGCGTCCAGGAGGACGAGCTGATCGTCCTCCTGGTATCGGCCGCGGTGGTCGGGGGGTCAGGGAACCAGGCGCCACTCCCGCCCCATGTTGGCCAGTACCCCGCCGTATAGCTCGATTCCGTCCCAGAGGTTCTGGAGCCGGAGGTTCTCGTTTTCCGCGTGCTGGTTGTTATCGTGGTTGACGATCGGCAGGATCGCGAACGGCACCCCGAGGAGGTCCACGAAATCGAAGAGTGGGAGGCTCCCGCCAAGGGTCGGCACCCGGATGATCGGGTGGCCCAGGGCCTGGTCGGCGGCGGCCAGCAAGGCCCGTCCCCCCGGGATCTCGAGGCCGGTCCGGGCAGCCCCGTATCCTCCCGACCATACCACCCGAATGATCTTGGGGTACCGCCGGCGGGTGGCGGAGTCCGGCGCCGCTTCAACGACCTGAAATCCTTGGCGCCGGAAATGATCCTCGACCAAGCGTCGGACCCGGGCCGGTGTCTGGTTGGGTACCAGCCGAAAATCGAGATAGGCGTCGGACTCGGCCACGATCACATTGGCGCCGCCACCGGTGGCCCGGCCGCCGGACAGTCCGCTCAGGTTGAGGGCAGGAAGTGCCAACTGCTCGGCCAAGCTGGCTGGCGCCCCTTCAGTCCGCCCGAGCCGGAGTTCGCCGGCCAGTTGCTCTTCGACGGCCGGCATCGACCGGAACGCGGCTCGATCCGCGTCGGTCAACGGGGCCACGTCGTCGTAGAATCCCGGGATATTGATCCGACTCTCTGAATCCCGCATCGAGGCCAACAGCTGGACCATCAGGGCATTGGGGTTGGGGGCCCAGTTCCCGTAGTGCCCGCTATGAAGCGGCCGTGCCGGCCCATAGATCGTCAGGTTGGCCCCGATGACCCCACGCACGCCGAACACCGCCTGAGCCGCCCCGGATTGATGAACGGGTCCATCGCCGAAGATCCAAAAATCTGCCTTCAGCAAGTCGCGGTATTTAGACAAAATGGCCCGGAGGTTGACCGATCCGGCCTCTTCTTCGCCTTCGAGGAAAAACTTGAGGTTGACCGACCTCGGTATCTGATTGGCCGCGAGCGCGTCGAGCGCGGTCAGCATGGCCACGATCGGTGATTTGTCGTCACTCGCCGAGCGGGCAAAGATCCTCGACTCCGGGTCAAAACGACCGTTCGTCCCCGCCAAGGAGAGTTCCTTTGTTCCGGAGCGGAGTACCGGCGTCCAGGGGTTGCCCGTCCATCGGCTTGAGTCGACCGGTTGGCCGTCGTAATGAGCGTAGAACACCACGGTCTTCGTGGCGCCGGGGGTCAACAATTCGCCGTAGACCGCCGGCGGGGCATCACCGGCTTCCAGGATCCGGGCCGCGACGCCCCGCCGGGCGAGCATCGCCACCAGCATGCGGGCGTTGGCGCGAATGTCGGGCAGGCTGGTGGCCACGTTGCGAAGGGCCAGCAGGTCGGCCAGTTCCCGAACGATGGCCACCTCATGCTGTTCCCGGTATCGCCGGATTTGCTGCTGGCTGGTGGTCTGGGCAGCCGCCGACCCGGCGACGGTCATCGAGAGAATCAGGGAGCCGAACCGCACTACGACGCGCCGAGGTAGAGTCGCTCGGTGAGTTCCTTGACGAATTTGGCGGCCACCAGCCCAGTCCGGGGCGACGGATCATTGACCGGGTTGAGTTCCACCACGTCCGCCCCGACGAAACGTTCCGCCGTGACCCGCTGGATGACCGCGAGCACATCGCGGACCGAGAGCCCGCCCGGTTCCGGATGGGAGATTCCAGGCGCGAATGCCGGATCGAGCACGTCGATGTCGAGTGAGATGTAGAGCGGGCCCTCAAATGAAAAGCTGATCGGACCGGTCCAGTGCCGCATCTCGTGGATTTCAACCCCGAACCTCGTGGCCTGTTCGCGAAGCGGGCGGCTCAACGTCCGGATTCCGACTTGGACCAACCGGGTGGCCAGCTTTTCCTCCATGATCCGGGCAAACGGACAGGCATGGGAGAATCGGCTGCCCTCGAAGCTGTCGTACAGGTCAGGGTGGGCATCGAAGTGCAGCAGGTTGAGGTTGGGGAAGCGACGGGCCACCGCCCGGAGCACCGGGTAGGTGATCGAATGGTCGCCACCCAGGATCAAGGGGGTCGAGCCGGACTCGAGGACCTCGGCGACGCCGGCTTCAATCCGAGCCCGAATGGCGGCCCCGTCGAGGCCGGTGAAGTCGAGATCTCCGGCATCGACCAAGATGCCGGGGTCGGCCACATCGAGCCCGCCTTCGGTCGAGGTGTTGCTCGATTCCCGGCGAAGTGCGGCCCGAATCGCGGCCGGGGCCAGCGCAGGCCCTCGTTCAAAAGAGCCCTCCGCGTCGAAGGGCACCCCAAGTAGCGCCACCGTCTGAGGCATATGTTCGCTCTAAGGTTTGGGGATCCAGGCGGCACGCCGCCAGGGAGAGGTTTGAAAGAGTTCGTCTGTGACCTGTGGATTGATCTTCCAATCGCGGTCCACCTCGCGGAAGAACTCTTTGTCGTTCCGGAGGAACAGTACTTCGGTGCCGATCCAACCACCGCCGAGCTTGACGTACTTGTTGAAGCTGATATCCGTCGAGGTGCCACCTAGTCCGGGTTGGATGACCTTGAGGAAGATCAATCGGTCTTTCTCGATCCACAGTTCGCGGCCTCCGCCTCCGATGACGTAGGCAGCTTTGCCGCCCCACTCGCCGTCCCGAAGCTTGGACAGATCGAAGCCTTCGCCCTGGACCAGTCCGATGGTCCGTTCCGGCGCCTGGCCGTACACGTCGAATCCGAGGATGGCGAGGATGTTTTGTCCCGGAACGGCACGAACCAGTTTGCCCTTTTCGAAGACGTAGTCCGAGTCGGCCCGGTACATTATCGTCCGGCCGCTGTCGACCGGCGCGATGTCGATCCGGAGGCGCCCCGGGATCAACGCGGCCTCCCACCACTCCTCTTCCGGGCGCCCGTCCGGATAGATCGCCTGTTGGACGAAGGACAGGGTTCGGTACCACCGGCCTTGATGGCGAGCGTGCATGGCGCGGATCACGTCGGATCCGGTGGCCATCGGCTGGGGGATACCGCCGATCGAGGCGGTCAGGGCTAGCCAGAGCGAAACACCGGACATGGAGGCTCCGTATTCGAGGGGACGTTCCGGGTGCGCGATGAATGTAGCTTCGCTAGGTTACGAGGATCTATGGGTAATGTTTCCGACAAGAGCCGGACGGTCTCGCTGGTTCTGGGTCTGATGCTGGGGGTTTTCGGGGCTCACCGATTCTACGTCGGGAAGTTCGGGACCGGGTTGTTGATGCTCTGCTCCGCCGGCGGTCTCGGGATTTGGTATCTGATCGACAATATCATGATTGCCTCGGGCGGGTTTCGCGACGCGGACGGGCGTCGAGTGCTCCGGTGGGACCCGGAAACCGCGGACGAGCTCGCGGGGGCGCCGAAGGAATTGCTCGACGAACTGTACGCGCTCCGCACCGAAATGAACGAGCTCCACGAACGGGTCGACTTCAACGAGCGCCTGCTGGCCAAACGGACCGGCCCCCCCGATCAGCGCTAGGCCCGGGTCTCGACGGTCATGGTGTCGCCCACCCGGAGGGTCCCGGGTCCGCGGTGCACCACGTTCATCCCGAACATGACGGCGCTGCCCTGTTTCCGAAACGTCGCCAGCGTTCGCAGGGGCTCCGGGGCTCGTTCGCCGGTGTCTTGATCGGTCGTCGTCATGACGCATCGGGCACAAGGCTTGACCGCGTCGAAGGCAACCGGGCCACTCGAGAACCGCCGCCAAGTGTCTTCTTCATACGGTGTCGTTCCGCTGACCACGACATTGGGCCGGAACCGGTTCATCGGGAGCGGGGTGGCCAGGCGCTGGTTCAGGTCATCGAGCGACGCCTGGCCGATCACCAGAATCGGATAGCCGTCGGCGAACCCGACCTCGCTTCCGATCGGGTCGTAGTCTTTATCGGTACGGCGGGTGGCCCAACTCGGAAAGTAGGCCAGCCGGACCGCCTGACCGAGGAAATCGCTGAGCCATTGGGCGGCCGGGTCCCCGGCGTCGACGGCGTCCACTTGGTCGTTCCAGACCCTGACGGTGCGGCGGGGTGCCTGGTCGTCTCGGGGAACCTCGAGGTCCAGTTGGCCCGGCGCCTTGAGGGTGAGCCGCTCGGGGGCGGGAGCGGCGGCCACGCGGCGGAGCGCGACGTTCTCGCGCTGGGTTACCAGGGCTCCGTCGGTGTCGACCACCATCCAGCGGCGGTCGTTCTCGGGCCCGAAGCGGTCGAGATCGAACCGTTCGACGGCGATGCCCGCCCCGCTCTTGAGCGGATAGATGTTCAGATGGGTAATCCGGAGCATGTCGCTCATCTGTCGGACCCCAGGGGCAGGCTGTTGAGCACGGTGATCTTTTGCCAGATTTTTCGGGACAGGCCGCTGGTGAGTGATTCGATGTCGTTGACAGCCGAGATCGTGACGGGGTCATCGAAATCCTGGGCGTAGATGGCGGCGCATTTGCTGAGCAATGACAGCAGCTCGCTGCAATAGTCGAGGTACCGGGACAGTTCGAACGTGGTCATCGTCCGCACCGGCGATGAGGCGGTATCGTCGCCGAGGTGGGGATTCACGATCCGTTCCGGGTCCTTGGTGAGCTGGTGCATGTCGATGACGTGGGCAATCGACCGGAGCTCGTGGATGGCCCAGAGGGCCCGGCGCCGCTTCCGGCGGACTTCGAGGCTCGAGAGGAAGACGATGGCCAGGCCCAGGAACACGACCTCGCTGATGAACGAGTCGACGGCTTGCACCACGTCGGGAATGCTGGACGTGGCGGGGAGTTGCAGGACGGCCAGGAAGGTCGCCACGAAGACCAGAACCAGCAACAGAATGAAGAAGCCGACCGCAATGCGGAGCGGCCAATGCGGACTGGCAAACCAGGCTCGGTCGGCGGCGGCGCTCTCGGTAACTTCCACCACTTCGACCGCGACCCGCTGGAGCCCGGCGTTTGGAAACCGCTCGGTCACTCGCTGCCGGACCTGGCGGGCGGTCTCGACAATCTGGGCGGGATCAAGGCGGCGGAACATGGGACCAATCTGAGGGGTATTCGGGATGACGGCAATCACCAGGCCCGGGGGGGTCGGGTAGTTTAGTTTTGGCGGCGTGGTTCTACTCGGGGGAGGGCCGTGATGGACCAGAGTTCAGTTGATTTCCTGAAGGCGCTGCTCAGTACCCCGGGTCCGTCGGGATTCGAGGCGGCCCCGGCATCGGTCTGGCGAACCGAGGCCTCCCGGTTCGCCGACCACGTCGTCGCCGACGTCAGCGGCAACTCGATGGCGACGCTCACCGGCGCCAAAGGCGGGCCGGTCGTGATGCTGGCCGGCCATATCGATGAAATCGGGCTGATGGTCCTCAATATCGATGAGAACGGGTACCTCTGGTTCGATACGATCGGGGGATGGGACGAGCAGGTGTTGGTCGGCCAGCGGGTGGTGTTGCTGGGCCGGGGCGGGCCAGTGCGGGGCGTCGTCGGCAAAAAGGCGATCCACTTGATGGACAAAGAGGATCGAGAGAAGGCCAGCAAGGTCAAGGATCTCTGGATCGACATCGGCGCAGCGTCTCGGGCGGAGGCGGCCGAGCGGATTCGAGTCGGCGATGCGGGCGTCATCGACAGCTCGGTGCTCGAGTTCCCGAACGGCCGCTGGGTGAGCCGGAGCATCGACAACCGGATCGGGGCGTTTGTGGTGCTCGAAGCCCTCCGGCGGCTGGCCCAGGATCGTCCGGTGGCCACGGTCACGGCCGTCGCCACGGCCCAAGAAGAAATTGCCTACACCGGGGGCGGGGCCCGGACGTCGGCCACGACGCTGGTGCCGACCGTGGCCATTGCCGTCGACGTGACCCACGCTACTGATACGCCGGGCATTGAGAACAATCGGCATGGCGACGTGAAGCTCGGAGGCGGGCCGGTGCTGTCTCGGGGCTCATCGGCCAATCCCCGGGTGGTGGATCTTCTGGCTCTGGTGGCCGCGGCCGAGGGAATTCCGTTCGCGTGGCACGCCTCGCCGAAGTACACGGCGACCGACGCGGACGCGATCTTCACCTCGTTTCGTGGGGTGGCCACCGGGTTGGTGTCGGTTCCGAACCGCTATATGCACAGTCCCAACGAGATGATCGTGTTGGAGGACCTCGACCGGACCGCGGCGCTCTTGGCTGGATTTGTCCGGCGGGTCACCACCGACACCTCCTTTATTCCCTGATTCAAGTGAGCGGGCTATGGCGTTGCATCGAGTGACAATGTTGGTCGGGCTCGGGCTGGTGGCAGGAGTCTCGGCAGTGGCGGCCCAGACGAGCGCGGCCCAGACGAGCGCGGCCCGGGCGATTCGCGAGGACATCAAGTATCTCGCGTCGGATGAGCTCGGCGGCCGGTTTACCGGCAGTGAGGGCGGCAAGCGCGCAGCGCAGTATTTGGCCCGCCGGTTCGGGGCGGTCGGTGCCAAGCCTGGCGTGCCGGGGTGGCTGCAATTGTTTACCATCGCCGCCGACGTGCCGGGCGTCAAAGACCTGCCGGAGGGAAGCCGGCCCACCGGATCGATCAATGTCGTGGCCACCATCCCCGGCCGCGACCCGGCCCTTCGCGGGGAATACGTCATCGTCGGAGCCCATTACGACCACTTGGGCCACGGCAACCGGTCGAGTTCGCTCGGCAACATCGGCGAGATCCACAACGGGGCCGACGACAATGCCTCGGGGTCGGTCGCGTTGATTGAAATCGCGAGACAACTCGCGGGCAAGCCCCCGGGCCGCTCGGTGGTGCTGGTGGCGTTCTCCGGCGAGGAGCTTGGCCTCCTGGGCTCGGCGGCCTACGTCCGGTCGCCGCCGGTGCCGATGGACAAAACGGTGGCGATGGTGAATCTCGACATGGTGGGGCGGCTCAAGAACGACCGGCTGTTGGTGTTCGGCTCCGAAACCGCCACCGAGTTTCCAGTCCTGCTCGATTCCTTGAATGCCGGGCCGAAATTCGATCTCAAATATTCGGGCGACGGTTTTGGGCGGAGCGACCAGCAGTCGTTTTATCTCGCCAAGAAACCGGTGCTGCACGTGTTCACCGATCTGCACGAGGACTACCACCGCCCGACGGACGATTGGGAAAAGCTCAACTTGGCCGGGCTCGAAAAAGTAGCGACGTATGCCACCTCGATCGTCCGGGCCCTCGCGGATCGCACCGCGCCGCTCAGTTTCGTGTTCAAGGCGCCGCCGCCGCCCCAGCCGGTGGTGGGCAACCAACCAGGCGGGGCTGCTTCCCTCGGGACGATTCCTGATATGGCCTCCGGGGGTCCGGGGGTCCGGCTCTCGGGGGTTCGGCCCGACAGTCCCGCGGATCGGGCCGGGCTTCGGGAAGGCGACATTCTGGAAGGCCTTGGGCCGCTCGACATTGCCGATCTGCAGGGCATGACCGACGCGCTCCGGCAGCATCGCCCTGGCGACACGGTCATGGTCCGGTTCCGCCGGGGTGCCCGCCAGGACTCGGTCAAGGCGGTCCTCGGCCGCCGGGGCGGCTGACGGATGCCGATTCTCGACGGCGACAAGATCGTGGCGGCCCTCCGTGGCGCATTTACCCGCGACGTCGGGCGCCAAGCCATGCTCCAACTCGCGGCCGATCGGATTCGGGCCGCCGGGCCGCCGTACACCTCGGTGTACCTCTACATGCTCCACGGGGATTTGCTGGAACTCGAGGCCTTTACGGGCCGGGTGACCGATCATACCCGGATTCCCGTGGGGCAGGGAGTGTGCGGAACCGCCGTGGCCACGGGTGAGGACCAGAATGTCGGCGACGTGCGGGCCGTCGGCAATTACCTGGCCTGCAATCTCGATACTCGGTCGGAGCTCGTTGTCTTGATTAAGCGGGGCGCGTTGATCTTGGGCCAAATCGACGTCGACAGCGATGTCCCCGACCCCTTTACCGCCGCCGAGTACGGGGAAACAAAAAAAGTCGCCGACGCCTTGGCCGTCCTGCTGTAGGATGCGTCCCGCCGTCTCTCGGGCCTGGTCGTCGGCGCGGTGGTCGATGGCGTTGCCGGTGGGGCACCGGTTTCCCATGGGAAAATATCAAATGGTGCGGGACGGTGTCATCGCGGCCGGTCTGCTACCGGCTGAGGCGATTCGCGAACCCGAACGGATCAGCCGCGATGGGTTGGCGCTGGTCCACGAGGCGCGGTACATCGATGCGGTGCTCGACGGCACCCTGACCGCCGCGGAGGTCCGGAGGCTCGGTTTCCCCTGGAGCCCGCTCCTTCCCGAGCGGTCCTTGCGGACCGCCCAGGGAACGTTGGAGGCGTGCCGCGATGCCTTGGCCGTCGGTGCCGGGATCAATTTGGCCGGAGGTACCCACCATGCTTTTCCGGCCCATGGCGAGGGGTACTGTGTGTTCAACGACGTGGCGATTGCGATCCGGACCTTGGAGCGGGAAGGCCGAATCGGGCGCGCGGCGATCGTCGATCTCGACGTCCACCAGGGGAATGGGACCGCCAAGATTTTCGAGGATGATCCGGATGTCATGACGTTCTCGATGCACGGCGAGCGGAATTATCCCTTTCGAAAGGAGCGGAGTTGGCGTGACGTCGAGTTGCCGGACGGCACCGGCGACCGTGACTACTTGGGACAACTCGATCACCATCTCGATGACGTGCTCGACTCGGCCCGCCCGGACTTGGTGGTGTACATTGCGGGCGCCGACCCCTACGAGGGTGACCGGTTGGGCCGGCTCAAGATGACGATCGAGGGGCTCCGGGTCCGCGATGCCAAGGTGCTCGACGCCTGTCGGCATCGGGGAATTCCGGTGGCGGTCGTGATGGGTGGCGGCTATGCCCACGACTTGGCGGATCTGGTCACGATTCACGCGAACACGGTGCGGGAGCTCTTGGCGCGGTATGGGTGAAATGACCACCACCCGTTCGGTTCGCGGGGTGTCTCTGTTCGAACGGCGAACCGGTGACGGCCCGCCGACGGTGGTGTTGCACGGGGGCCCCGGAGCGCATCACGACTATCTCCTGCCTGGATTCGACCGGTTGGCGGGGGGCCGGACGTTGGTGTACTACGATCAGCGGGGCGGGGGCCGCTCGGCCGTGGATCGCGAGGTGGCGGTGGGCTGGCGGGAACAGATAGCTGACCTCGACGCGCTCCGCGGGCTCTGGGGACTCGACCGGCTTTCCTTGGCCGGCTATTCCTGGGGCGGTTTGTTGGCCGTGCTCTACGCGCTCGAACATCCGGAGCAGGTGGCGTCGCTGGCGCTGGTGTCGGCGGCGCCGATGTGGCGGGGGGCCCGTGAGGAGTACGAACGCCGGCTGGCCGCCCGAAACGCCGCGCCCGTCGTTGTCGAAGCTCGCCGCCGGGTCCAGGCCGGCGGCCTTCGCGAACTCGACCAAGAAAGCTATCGTCAGCGCATGTTCGAGTTTTCCGTTGCCGGGTATTTCCATGATCCGGCCCTGGCCCGGGACCTTCGGCCGTTTCGGATTACCGGCCGGACCCAACAGGCGGTGTGGGACAGTTTGGGCGAATTCGACCTTCGGCCCCGGCTCGCAAGTCTCGCGGCGATTCCGGCCGTCGTGGTCCACGGCGAGGACGATCCGATTCCGGTCGAGACGGCCGAGGCGCTGGCCGCCTTGCTTCACGCGCCGTTGTGCCGGATCCCCGCCTGTGGTCACGTGCCCTACGTCGAAGCGCCCGACCAATTCGTCGCGGCTCTCGATTCGTTCTTGCCCAAGAGTCCGGCATGACCTCGCGCCTCAACCCGTTTGACGCGGTGTTCGGTCCGACGGCCGAGGAGCGGTTTCCGGTCCTCCGCCAGGGCCTTGAGTCCGCGGGACGCGATGGGCGGGATCGGGAGGCTTTTGTCCTGGTCAGGGAAGTCGTGGAGTTACTCCGCGAGCTTCGGCCGACGGAAACGGAGGGAGGCGGCGTCGATGAACTGGTCGGTTTTCTCCACGCCGCTTATTTGTTTTGGGTTGATGGACTTCGGACCGTGGTGGTGGATCGAGAGACCCTGGATGATCTCGTCGCCAACGCCCCTGAAGCGGAGTCGGAGCCGACGGGCCGCGTCTACTATATCCAGCTCGCGCCGCAGCGGGTGTGGGGTAAGTCGCAGCCCGGGGCGCCGATCGAGCCGCTTGACGGCTGGTTTGCCGCGCCCCGCGCGGGGGAACTCGAGGTGGTGGCCGTCTTCGGATTCCACCCGACCCGAGACGGGCTTACGGTCGTGACGATCCGCGGGCCGAAGCCGGGTCGCCTGGTCCGTCCGGACCGGTCGGCGCTGTTCTCGCCTGGTTTCGACGGCGCTCTGGCGGCTGGTCTCTGGCAGGTTCTTGGGGGTGAAGAGGTGCTCGAGTTGGCGTATCGGTGTCATGCTCTACTTCCACCGGGCGGAGTCCCCGCGGGGGTGGAGCGGGTGAACACCCGATGACCGTCGATCGGCAAGCGGTGGCCCGGGTCTTGGATCAGATCGCCGAACATCTCGAGCTTCAGAACGAGAATCCGCTCAAGATCCGGGCGTTTCGGATGGGGGCGCGGACCACCGTGAGGGTCGCCGGGGAACCGGAGCAGTGGCTGGCCGACGGTGTGCTCGATGACGTGCCGGGGATCGGCGCGGGGATTCAGGCCGTGATTCGTGATTTGGTGCAGTCGGGCCGATCGACGATGCTGGACGAGCTTCGGGAGCACGTGCCGCCGGGGCTGATCGAGATGTTGAGGATTTCGGGGCTCGGCGTGGCCAAGGTCCGGACCATTCATGAGCGCCTTCATCTCGACTCGATTCCGGAGCTCGAGGCGGCCGCCCGGGATGGCCGGCTGGCCGCGCTGCCCGGATTCGGGACCAAGACGGCGGAGAACGTCCTTCGGGGGATTGCCCGGCTCCGTCAGGCGGCGACCTACCGGCTGATTCACCATGCGGGCGAGGAGGCGGCCCGGCTCGAATCAACGCTCGGACAGGTGCCTGGTGTCACGGCGGCCATCGCGGCCGGCGAGGTGCGTCGCGGCCTCGAATTGGTCCGGGACATGGTCGTCGTGCTGGTTGCCAACGAACCGCCGGAGCAGGTGCTCAAGGCCATCGCGGCCTTGCCGGGTGTGGATGAGTTCGGGGGGCAGGACGAGCGGCGGGCCACGATTCGGTTTGCCGGGGGTGAAAGCGCCCAGGTCATCGTCACGCCCGAAGCCAATCTCGGCGCGGTCTTGTTGCAGGCCACCGGCAGCCCGGCACACCTCCAGCAGTTGGTGACACTGGCCGGCACCAAGGGCTACACGCTCCGGGGGGCGGCGCTCTGGCGCGGCAGTGAGTTCGTGGCCACCCCAGACGAGGCCACCGTATACCAGGCGTTAGGCATGGCCTGGATTCCTCCCGAACTTCGCGAGGGGCTCGGTGAGGTCGAGGGCGGGTTACCGCGGTTGGTCGAACGGTCCGATCTCCAAGGTCTGATCCACTGCCACACTAGTTACTCGGACGGGAGTTTTTCGGTTCGGGACTTGGGCCGGATCTGCGGGCAAGCGGGGTATGGCTATGTCGGCATTACCGACCATAGCGGCACCGCGGCCTACAGCGGCGGATTGAGCGAATCCGACCTGCGGCGCCAGTGGGACGAGATCGACCGGACGAATCAGGAGCCCGGAGGTGCCCGGGTGCTCAAAGGCATCGAGGCCGACATCTTGGCCGACGGCCGGCTCGGATATTCCGATGCCGTACTCGAGGGCTTCGACTTCGTGATCGCCTCGGTCCACAACCGGTTCGAAATGAACCGCGACCAGATGACTGAGCGGATCCTCGCGGTCATGGATCATCCGGCCGTCACCATTTTGGGCCATCCGACCGGCCGGCTCCTGCTGGCCCGTGATCCGTATCAACTGGATCATGCCCGGATTTTTTCCAAAGCCGCCGCGACGGGAGTGGCCATCGAGATCAACGCCGACCCGCAGCGGCTCGATCTCGATTGGCGGTTGGTTCGGGAAGCGAAGTTGGCCGGGGTCACGATCTCGATCGGCGCAGACGCTCACTCAGAGGCTGGTCTCGACAACGTACGGTTCGGCATCATGATGGCTCGCAAAGGCTGGCTCACGGCCGCCGACGTCCTGAACGCCCGTCCAGTTGAGGGCTTCCTCGAGTTTGCGGCGGCCCGGCGGAGATCCTAATGGCTGAATCAGCGGCGGACCGAACCAAGCGGGCGAAGAAGATCCTGGCCAAACTCAAGGCCGAGTATCCCGATGCCCATTGCGCCCTCGATCACCGAACCCCGTTCGAGTTGCTGGCCGCCACCATTCTCTCGGCGCAATGCACCGACGTCCGGGTCAACCTGGTGACGCCGGCGTTGTTCGCCAAATATCCGACGGCTCGCGATCTGGCCGCCGCGCGGCCCGAGGATGTCGAGGACTTGGTCCGGTCCACCGGATTCTTCCGGAACAAGACCAAGAGCTTGATCGGGATGGCCACGGCGGTGGCGGAGCGGCACGGGGGTGAGGTTCCGAAGGACATGGAAGCCCTCTGCGTGCTGCCCGGGGTGGGCCGAAAGACCGCGAATGTGGTGTTGGGGAACGCGTTCGGCATCAATCACGGGGTCGTCGTCGATACCCACGTGGGCCGGCTCTCCGGGCTGCTCAAGCTCACCAAACACCAAGATCCCGAGAAAGTCGAGCGTGATCTGATGGCGCTCGTTCCTCGGGACGATTGGACCCTGGTCTCGCATTGGCTGATCACCCACGGCCGGGCGGTCTGCATTGCCCGCCGCCCGCAGTGCGGGCGGTGTGTCCTGGCTAAGCTCTGCCCGTCAGCTGCCGCCCCCGAGTAGCCGGTCGAACAGACTCGGCCCCTTGCTTTGACTCGAGGGGAATTTCTCCTTGACCTCGACCGACCCCATGAAGGCCGTGCCGGTGACTCGGATCAGCAGGCCGTTCGGACTGGCGCCCCGGGCGCTCCAAGTCGAGTGGGTCGAGCTCGAGAGGGTTTCCTCGACCTCGTTTTCGACCTGGGTGCCCGCCGGACCGATCAGGGTAAACGATCCCAGCGAGACGTTGATCTCGATGTCCATCACATCCGCACCGAACACCGCATCGCGGAGATCGATCGTCATTTCGCCGAACAGAACCTTGGCGGCGAGGCTGAGGGGGGCGGTCCAGGACCCGGCCCGCGTGGTCGAACCGCAGACACTCGAGCGGCGGAGATGCTCCGCCGGTGAAACCGGTGCCCCACCGGTGTGATCGGCCGCCACCGGGTACCGGTCGCTGATGATCGCCGGTGGGAACACCCATTCGTCCAGGTCCGCCAGGATCGCCGCGAGCGTGGCCGCGTTGGGAGCGTGCCGCACCTGCTCCAGGCGAGATTCGAAGGCCTCGACCGACAGATGGTCGTGAGCCTGGGCTTGGGTCTGGCCTGACGAAGGCCGCCGGGTCCGAGTTTCACCGGGGGGTGTCCGAGCTTACTTTACCCGCCAACATTATCTCAGGAACAACCCGTGAAAACCGCTACGATCGAGACCGCGCGAGGCACTATGGTGGCCGAGCTCTTCGACACCGAAACCCCGAAGACGGTGGCTAACTTCGAGAAGCTCGCCAATGAGGGCTTTTATGACGGCACCCGCTTCCATCGGGTCATCCCGGACTTTGTGATCCAGGGCGGCGACCCGCTCTCGAAGGATCCGAACAACCCCCAGGTCGGAACCGGGGGGCCCGGCTATCAGATTAAGTGCGAGTGCCACCTGAATACCCATAAACACGCGACGGGGAGCCTCTCGATGGCCCATGCCGGGAAGGACACTGGCGGGAGTCAGTTCTTCGTGTGCCACTCCCCCCAAGCGCACCTCGACGGGAAGCATACGGTGTTCGGCCAGGTCACCACCGGACTCGAGGTCATCGATACCATTAAAGCGAACGACCTGATCAAGTCGATCCGGGTGGCCTGACCACGGTGCACGTGGATTTCGCGGTGTTGGCCGACTACGCCTTGATCGATCAACAGGGCAAGCTCTCCGTCTTGGGGATTTTTCAGCACGTCTGGGTAGCCAGCTTTCCGGCTACCCACCCGCGGACCCATCTGGTCCTCCGGGTCAAAGGCAAACGCACCGAGATCGGCGAGCATGCGATGCGGATCCGATTCGTCGATGACCAAGGGCGCGAACTGATGGGTGGGGACGGCGCCGTGCAGTTCGGCGAGCCACCGGCCGGTATTACCGAAGTCGAGGCCGGGGCGGTGTTGGTGTTCGACGTGCCGCTCCCGCATCCAGGAACCTACGCGTTTGAAATCGGCCTGGGCGGAAGCCTGGTTCGGGTGGCCTTGTCGGCCGCCCTGATTCCGCCGCCCCCGACCGGCCAACTCCACTGAGTCCTCCCATGCTCGATCGCGCCGCTGCCCTGGCCTTGGTTCACGAATACACCGGATCCGACGCCCTTCGGAAGCATATGTACGCGGTCGAAATCGCGATGCGCGCCATGGCCGGAAAGTTCGGCGCCGATCCCGAATACTGGGGCATCATCGGTTTGGTGCACGACTTCGACTACGAACGGTTTCCGAACCCCTCCCGCTCGGCAACGGAGGAGCACCCCGCGGCAGGGGTCCGGATCCTCGCCGGGCACGGCCTTCCCGACGACGGGCAACAGGCCATTCTCGGACATGCAACCTACTCCGGGGTTGCTCGCTCCACGCCGCTGGCCAAGGCGCTGTTTGCGGTCGACGAACTGTCAGGTTTTTTGGTGGCTTGTGCGCTGGTGCGTCCGTCCCGTTCGCTGGCCGATTTGGAGGTCTCGAGCGTCAAGAAAAAACTCAAGGACAAGGGGTTCGCCCGGGGTGTCAGCCGGGAGGACGTCTACGGGAGCGCCGAGGAACTCGGGGTGCCGCTCGAGGACCACATCGGGTTCGTGCTCGCCGCCCTCCGGCCTCACGAAAAATCTTTGGGACTCGGCCTCCCGTGAGTCCACGCGGCCGCCAACACCCTCTGGCGGCCGACGCGGTCGAACGAGCCTTCGATCGCGCCACTGGAGGCCGTCCAATCCCGGGCAATCGGGTCGGCCTGCTCTTTGACGGGCCGGCGGCGTTCGAGGCGATGCTCGGACTCATTGCTGGGGCCGAGCGGTGGATTCACTTCGACAACTACATCTTCCAGTCCGACGAAACCGGGTTTCGATTCGCGGAGGCCCTGGCGGCTCGGGCTCGCGTCGGGGTCAAGGTTCGAGTCTCGGTCGATTGGCTCGGGTCCTTCGGTACCAAACGGACTCTCTGGCAGCTGCTGGAATCCGCCGGTGTCTCAATCCATTTCTTCCACCGCCCAGGGCTGCTCGATCTCCCGTCGTACTTGAGTCGCAACCACCGGAAGCTGGTGGTGGCCGATGGCCGCCGGGCCGTCCTGGGAGGCTTCTGCATCGGAGATGAGTGGGCCGGTGACCTGGCCCGGGGCCGCCTGCCCTGGCGGGATACGGCCATTGCCGTTGATGGACCGGCGGCGGCGGCGCTCGACCGGGCCTTTGCGAGGACTTGGGCCATCGGGGCGCCCCAGTTACCGGACGATGAATTTGCGAGTGAGGTCGAGGCCTGCGGCTCCGCGTTCGTCCGGGTGTTGGCCGGCGAGCCGGCCACTGAACGGGCCTACCGGGTCACGGAACTGCTCTTGGCGACGGCCGCCGAGCGGGTCTGGGTGACGGACGCCTACTTGGTGGCGCCGCGCCGGCTGTATCGGTATTTGGTCGACGCCGCCACTGAGGGGGTCGACGTCCGGCTGCTGGTGCCGGGGACCAGCGACATTCCGCTGGTGAGGAACCTGACCCGGTTCGGGTACCGCGATCTGATCCGCGCTGGGGTTCGGATCTACGAATGGAACGGCCCGATGCTGCATGCCAAGACGGTCGTCGCCGACAGCCGGTGGGTCAGGATCGGGTCCAGCAATCTCAATCATTCGAGCCTGGTCAGTAACTACGAGCTCGACGTTTTGGTCGACGCCCCCGATCTGGCCGATGAGATGGAGGCCCAGTTCCGGCGTGATTTGGATCAGAGTGCCGAAGTCTCGACCCGTCCCGTCCGGGCTCCGCGCCAGCTCCGGGGGGTCCTTCCGCCGGCCCTGTCGATTCCAGCCGCAACTGGTTCTCGGCATGCCAGGGGGGTCCGGGAACGCGGGAGCCGCTCGGTGCTGGCGATGCGCACCCTCGTGGCCGGGGCCCGGCTGGCGCTCTTTGGCCCCCTGGCCATTGGATTCGCCGTCATCGGGGTGCTGTTCTTGGTCCTGCCCGGCCCTATGGCTATAACCTTCGGTATCGCAAGTACTTGGCTCGCGGTTGTTGCCGGTGCTGAAGCCCTTCGTCGTCGCCGGGATCATGCCGACCACCCCAGATAACCCGCCTCAACGGATTTCCGCCGACCCGCGTAGTAGCGATGTGACCGAATCAGGATGGGCTGAAGCGGCTCGCACCGGCGATGCCGATGCGTATGGGCGCTTGGTCATGGCGTATGCTGTGGTTGCTCGTTGGGTTGCCTACTCCTTCCTCCGAAATTGGGATGAAGCCGAAGACGTGGTCCAAGATGCCTCGCTCGCCGGTTGGCAGGCCATCGAGCGATTCGATCCGGCCCGGTCGTTTCGGCCCTGGTTTCTTCGGATCGTGGCCAACGCCGCGCTCGATCAACTGCGCCGCCGCCGGGTTCGCGACGCCGAGCCGTTGCACGAGTCGTTGCCGAGCCGGGGGCGATTACCGGATGCTGATGCCGGCCGGGTCGTGCTCCGAGAGAAGATCGACGCGGCCATGACCGGGTTGCCGGAGCGGCAGCGAGTGGCGGTCATGATGTTCGACGGTGAAGGCTATAGTCACGCGGAAGTGGCGAGCGTGCTCCAGGTACCCGAGGGTACCGCGCGCTCCTATGTGTTTCATGCCCGGCGGGCGCTCCGCAAAGCGCTTGCCACTCTGGTGGAGGAACCGGCCTGATGGAGGAGATGCCATTTGGAAACGAGCCCGATCGCGAATTGGGCTCGCTGATCCGAGACGCGTATCAAGGGCCCGATCCGGATCTGTTTCTGGCCCGCCTGAATGGGACCCTCGGGACGTTGCCGGCTCGAGCGTCGCAGTGGGACATCCTGGCAACGTGGGCGCGGCCTGGCGTGATCACCGCGGCGGCGGCCGCCGCCCTCTTACTCGGCGTAGCCTTGTGGCAGAGCTGGCAACGCCAAACCGCGGGTCCGGTCGTGGTGGCGACGTCGGTTTCAGTGGCCATCCTCGACGCCGCGACGAGCCCGCCGGGCGAGACCCAGATCCTCTACGTGGTCCTGGAGGGACGATGATTCGATCCCGTTCGGCCGCCATCCGACTGTTGGCGGCGGCGTTTGCCCTCGGTGGCCTCGTTGGTGGCGCGGCCACCATGCTGGCCGATCGGGGCAACCATTCCCGGTCCGACCACGGCCAAGACGGGCGCCAGGGATACGTGGCCCGGCTCGACCAAGAACTCGACTTGACCCCGGCGCAGGAGGAGACGGTGAGTGGGGTGTTGCGCCTCCACGAGCCGGTGATGGATTCCATGTTCCGGGCCATTCGGGCTGAGCATCCCGAGTTGGATCAGCAGCGAATGGCCATTCGCCAGGAGATTCGAGCGTCGCTGACGCCGGAACAATCGACCAAATACGATGCAATGTTGGCTCGGCGCGACAGCGCGCATCGAGCCCGGAAAGCGAAGAATGGCAACAAGTAACGAGATGCTCGGGGCCCTGATTGCGATCGGTCTGTTGGCCGGACCAGGTGCGGCCCAAACCAAGCCGGCGGTCACCTTGGTCGAGGCCCTCGAGCGGTCGGAGCGGGTGCAACCGCGGGTGGTCCAGGCTATGGGCGTGGTCAAGAACGCCGACGCCCGGGTCCGGTCGTCCAAGGGAGCCTATCTCCCCAACCTCAACGTGTCGACCTCGGCGGCGGAGTTCTTTTCTGAGGGTCAGCGGGTGGACCAGAGCACCGGTCAGCTGGTTGAGACGAATTCGAGCACCACGAGCTTCAACGGAAGCGTCAACAGTTCGATTGAACTGTTCGACGGATTCCGGCGGGGGGCTGAGTCCCGATCGGCTCGGGCCAACCGCGAGTCGGCGGTCGAGAGCCTCGAGGACGCCCGGTTCCAGCAAGGCCTCCTCACGACCAACCAGTTCTTCGATGTACTCGCGGCCACTCAGTTAGGCCGGGTCCGGGAGGCCAGTGTCCGGCGAGCCGATGAGCAGCTCAAGGTCTCGATTGCTCGGCTCCGGGCCGGCGCCGCGATTCGCTCCGACTCGCTCCGGTCGCTCGTCACGTTAGGCAACGCCCGGGTGCAACTGATCAATGCGGCAACCCAACTGGCAACGGCCGAAGCCAATCTCGGCCGGCTGATCGGGCTCGATGGGCCGGCGGCCGCGGTCGATGATTCCGGGTTCTATCAGGTCACCGAGGTGCTCGATACCGTCGCGCTTCGCGCCGAGGCGATAGCCCGGGCCCCCCAGGTGCGGTTGGCCGAGGCGGCGGCCCGGGCGGCAAGGGCTTCGATCGGTGTGGCGCGGGCCGGCTATTGGCCGACGCTGACGCTGGCCGGGTCCAACTCGATCAACGGGAGCGAACAGAACGACTTCCAGTTCCTCCAACAGCGGCAGGCGAGCTTGACGGTCAACTGGGCGGTGTTCAACCGGTTCACCCGGGAGCAGAACATCGCCAATCAAACCTCGACCGCCGAAACCGCCGAGGCCAATGCCAACGAGGTCCGTCGCCAAGTGTTGGCGAGTCTGACCACCCGGCTGGCGGAGCTGGACGCGGCGCGGGTCCGGACCGGCATTTCCCAAACGAGTCTTGCCGCGGCCGGCGAGGATGGGCGAGTGCAGCAGGAGCGGTACCGCCTCGGGGTCGCGACGATCGTTGACGTGCTCACTTCCCAGGAATCACTCACCCAGGCCGAAGTCGACGCGGTGACCGCCCGGTTCGATTACCTCCGGGCCAAAGCGCAGATCCAGGCCCTGATTGGACGGAAACTATGACGACTGCCGATATCGGGACCACCGCCGAGCGGATGGCAATCCTGCCGATCGAGGTCCCGCGCGATGCGGTCATCGTCGTGCGGAACCTGGAACGCGAATATGTCATGGGCAGCGAGACGGTCCGGGCGCTCTGGGGCGTCGACTTGACCATCCGGCGGAACGAGTTCGTGGCCATCATGGGTCCGTCGGGCTCCGGTAAATCCACCTTGATGAACATGATCGGCTGCCTCGACACCCCGAGCATGGGCGAGTACTGGCTCAACGGCTACCGGGTCTCGGACTTGGGCGACGATCAGCTGGCTCGGATCCGGAACAAGGAAATCGGGTTCGTGTTCCAGACCTTCAACCTGCTCCCCCGGGCCACGGCACTCCAGAACGTCGAGCTGCCGATGGTGTACGCGGGTGTCGGTTCGAAGGAACGCAAGGCGGCTGCAATGCTGGCGCTCACCCGGGTCGGTTTGGCCGAGCGGATGACCCACCGCCCGAACGAATTGTCGGGCGGCCAGCGGCAACGAGTGGCGATTGCCCGGGCGCTCGTCAACAGCCCGAGCATCATCCTGGCCGACGAACCGACCGGGAATCTCGACTCGAAGACCAGCGAGGAGATCCTGAAGCTCTTCGACCAGCTGCATAAGGAAGGGCAGACCATCGTCTTGGTCACCCACGAACTGGATATTGCCGCGCACGCTCATCGCCAAGTCCACCTCCGGGATGGCAAGGTCGAGCGCGACTTCATGACGGAGAAGTAACGATGGCTACTCGTGGGTGGACCTGGGCGCCGTTGGCGGCGATGGTGGTCCTCGGATGCAAGAAAGAGGAAGTGAAGCTGGTCGTGTATCAGTCGGTGCCGATCGAACGCCGCGACATCGTTGTGTCGGCGCGAGCCACCGGCACCGTCCTCCCCGATACCGTGGTCGAGGTCAAGTCCAAGGCGTCCGGTGAGATTCTCGACATGAAGGTCGAGACCGGATCGGTGGTGACTCGGGGCCAGTTGCTGGTACGGGTCGACCAGCGCGGCCCCCGGAATACGGTCAATCAGGCCGAAGCCAACCTCGACGTCGGGAAAGCCCGGCTCCAGAACGCCGACGCCCAGCGGCGGCGTTCCGACGAACTGTTCAAGTCCCAGTCCATCACCGAGCAGGAGCACGAGTCGGCTGTGTTGGCCCTGGCCAACGCTAAGGCCGAAGTGGTCCGGGCCCAGGTCGAGGTCGAGAACGCCCGAATCGCGATGGAGGATACCGACGTGCTCGCGCCGATCACCGGGACCATCATCGCCAAGAACGTCGAGCGGGGCCAGGTTATTTCCTCGCCGACCCGGGATGTCGGCGGCGGGACCGTGCTCCTCAAGATGGCCGACTTGAACTTGGTTCAGGTGCGGACGCTGGTCGACGAAACCGATATCGGGAAGATCCGGGCTGGTCTCCGGGCCACGGTAACGGTCGACGCCTACCCGAACCAGCCCTTCACCGGTGAGGTGCTCAAGATCGAGCCCCAGGCCGAGACTGCCCAGAACGTGACCATGTTTCCGGTGTTGGTCCGGATCGACAATCGGAACGGCCTCCTCAAGCCGGGTATGAACGCCGATGTCGAACTCCACATTGGACGCCGGGACAGTGTCTTGGCGGTGCCCAACGCCGCGCTCCGGACCCAGCGCGATGTCGCCTCGGCGGCCTCGGTTCTCGGGATCAGCGCGGAGGCCCTGCAGCCGATGCTGCAGGCCGCTCAGGCGCAGGCCGACTCAGCCAAGGAACTGGCGGCCCGAAACGCTCCCCGTGACTCGGCAAAGCCGGAAGGTGAGGCCGCCAAGCCGGCCGCGGCTGGGGCCAATACGATGACCACGCCGGACGGGCGGACCATCACCCTGCCGCCCGGTGTGACCCAGGCGCAAATCCGGGCCATCTTTCAGAAACGGTTCAGCGGTGGGACGCTGGCGGCGAGTGAGCAGCAGATCATGCAGCAGATGATGCGAGCCGGTGGCCGCGGCGGCGCGGGCGGCGGCCGGCCCCGGACCGGAGGCGGCAATGACTTCCAGTTCGGCGGCAACTACATCGTGTTCGTGATGCGAGGCGGACAGGCGACGCCCCTGATGGTGCGGACCGGTCTGACCGATCTCGACTACAGCGAGATCGTGAGTGGTCTGACCGCGACCGATTCCGTCTTGGTGCTCCCGAGCGCCAGCATGGTTCAGCAGCAGGAAGAATTCCGCAACCGGATGACGAACATGACCGGCGGCGGCGCGGTGCCCGGGATGCGTTCGACCACCAGCAGCGCGGCCCCGGCTGGTGGCGCCCGCCCGTCAACCGGAGCCCGGCCATGATCATCGGCGAAACGGTCAAAGTGGCGCTCTCGAGCATCCGCGCCAATAAGCTGCGTGCGGCCCTGACGATGCTCGGCATCGTGATCGGCGTCGGCGCCGTCATTGCGGTGGTCGCATTGGGCAGCGGAGCGCAAAAGGCGGTCGAGGACCGAATCAACGCGCTCGGTGCGAACGTGCTGACGGTGTATCCCGGGCAGTCGTTCTTCGGCGGCCGCTCTTCCGATGTTCGCGTTAGCCTGACGGTTGATGATGCCGATGCACTCCGAGAGGATGCCCACCTCATTTCCGACGTCGTCCCAGAATTGTCGAGAAGCATGACGGTCGGATACAGTAACCAGAACTTGAACGTGAATATCGTCGGCACCACGCCGAATTTTCTTCCGGTCAAGAATTTTACGATTCTGTACGGCCAAATGTTTACCACCGGCGACGACGGCGCCCGCCAGCGCTACGCCGTATTGGGCAGCTCGGTGCCGGAAATGCTCGATGTCAATCCAGCCGCACTGCTCAAGCAGTTGATCAGCATCGGCGGCCAGACGTTTGAGGTCATCGGCGTGTTGGCCAAGAAGGGCGCCGCCATGTCCTGGCAGAATCCTGACGAGCAGATTCTGATCCCCCTCAACACCGCCAGATTCCGATTGATGGGCACCGATCGGATTCGGCAGGTCAGCCTGAAGGTCAAGGAGGATGTGCCGCTTGAGCAGGGGATGGTCGACATCGAGCGGATTCTCCGGCGGGAACACAAGATCCGGCCCGGCGGTGACAACGACTTCCAAATCCGCAATCAGCAGGAAATCCTGGCCACTCAGCAGCAGGCCACCGAGGTGTTTGGGGTCCTCTTAGCCAGCATCGCGGCCGTGTCCCTGGTCGTCGGCGGCATCGGGATCATGAACATCATGTTGGTGTCGGTCACCGAACGGACCCGGGAAATCGGGGTCCGCCGGGCGCTTGGTGCGACCCGGCTCAACATTATGAGCCAGTTCTTGATCGAAGCCGTCGTGCTCTGCCTGATGGGCGGGGCGTTTGGGGTCCTGGTGGGTGCCGGGAGTGCCCGGGTCATGTCCAAACTGCTCGGGTGGAATACGCTCATTTCGCCCACTGCCGTAATCGTGGCCTTCGCCTTCAGCGCATTCGTCGGACTGTTCTTCGGCTTGTGGCCGGCCCGGCGGGCCGCGAATCTGAACACGATCGACGCCCTTCGTTACGAGTAGTGGTCGGCTTCTTGTTACTTCAGGTGGTGGGGACTCCACCACCTGCACGGCCGGTGGTCCGGCCGCCGCGGGTCGATACCTCGATTGTCGTTGACGGTAATCTCGACGAGCCCGCTTGGGCCTCGGCGGCGCTCGTCGGCGGTTTCCATCAGTATCGTCCCCTCGATCAGCAGCCGGCCGAACAGGCCACCACGGTCCGGGTCTGGTATAGTCCGACGGCCATCTACTTCGGAATCGTCGCCTACGACCGGAACCCCGGTGCGATTCGCGCCACCTTAGCTGATCGCGACAAGATCGACGAAGATGACCGGGTCCAGATTTTGTTGGACACCTTCAACGACCGCCGCCGGGCGTTCGTGTTCGGAGTCAATCCGTTCGGGGTCCAGGAAGACGGCGTCCGGAGCGAAGGGAATTCCGGTGGGGGCGGCGGGGGCGGGCGGGGCGGCGGCGGCGGCGGTGGTGGTGGTGGTGGTGGTGGCACCGGTCTCGACCGGAGTCCGAACTATCTGTTCGATTCCAAGGGACACATCACGGACAGCGGGTATGTCGTTGAAGTCCGGATCCCGTTCAAGAGCCTTCGCTACCCCAGTGACGAAGAACTCACCTGGGGTTTCAATGTGGTCCGTTCGACCCAACGAAGCGGATTCGAAGACACCTGGACCGATGCCCGCCGCGGCAATACGAGTTTTCTCTCCCAGGCCGGCTTCCTGGCCGGGATGGCAGGCATCAGGCGCGGCGTGGTCACCGAGGTGCAGCCGTTCATTACCGCCGCCGCCGCCGGCCTGATCGATACCACGACGGGGCGTTTCAGTCGCCAGTCGCTCAATCCGGATGTCGGGGTCAATTTCCGGCTTGGCTTTACCAGCCTGGCCGTTGACGGGACCATCAACCCTGATTTCAGTCAAGTCGAGTCTGACGCCGGGCAAGTGACGCTCAACGAGCGATTCGCGCTCTTTTTCCCGGAGCGGCGTCCGTTCTTCCTCGAGGGCATCGAGCTCTTTCAAACCCCGGGGTCGATCGTTTACACCCGCCGGATTGCCAATCCGGTGGCGGGTGGCAAAGTCACCGGGAAGTTCGGGAGGGTCGGGATTGCCCACCTCTCGGCCGTCGACGAACACAACGATGAGACCACCGGCGAAAGAACCCATCCATTCGTCAGCGTCACCCGGGTTCGCTCCGACATCGGGGCCAATTCGCTGGCCGGTGCCACCGTGACGAATCGTTCGATCAGTGGCGGGTTCAGCCGAACGGTGTCGGCCGATTCACGATTGGCGCTCGGGACGCTGTACGCCTTCAGTGCCAACCTTGCTAACTCGTGGCATCGTGACAGTACCGGAACCGTGAGCGCGCCGGCGTGGTCGGTCGGGTTCGACCGAACCGGTCGATCGGTGGGGTTCAGCTACAGTGTCGAGGGCCGGGACCCTGGGTTCGAGGCCGCTTTGGGATTCGTGCCCCGCGTTGGTGATGTCAATCTCCGGGCGTTCAACCGGCTGACCATCTTCGGCAAGCGGGGCGCCTTCTTCGAGGGCATCACGCTGTTTGCCGGAGCCAGCCGCTATTGGGACTATCGGCGGTTCGGCCAGGACCAGCCGACCGAAGGCGATCAGAGCTTGTCCGGCTTCGGCCGGCTTCGGGGTGGCTGGAGCTATGGGTGGAGTACCCGGCTCGGGTTTGTCGACTTTAATCCCGACCTCTACGAAGGGACCCAACAACTGGTCAACGGTCAGTTGGTCCCCTATCGCGGCCTGGCCCGCCTCGAGAAGGCCGTCGAGGTCTCCCTCAACGCGAGCACCCCGAACCTCCGCCAGGGGAGTGCCAACATTCGGGTGAGCCGGCGGGAGGTCGGGATCTTCTCGGAAGCCTCCGAGGCGCGCGAGTTCCAGTTCTCCGCGGAGGCCGAGATTCGGCCCCATCGGTGGGTCCGCCTCGAGGGGAACTGGGTCTATTCCAAGCTGATCCGAGAACGCGACGGCAGTGAGTTCGGCCGGACCATGATCCCCCGGCTCCGGCTCGAGTTCCAGCCCAACCGGACCTATTTCCTCCGGGTGATTACGGAGTACCGGTCGGAGCGGCTGGCGGAACGCCGGAGCGCCACGACGGGAGACCTGCTCTATGTCGACGGGCTCCCGTCCGAGGCGACCAACACCAACCGCTTCCGGGTCGATGTCCTGCTGTCGTTCCAGCCTGCGCCCGGTACGGTGGCGTTCTTCGGCTACGGCGCCGGCTACGACGGCGAGCGGAACCTGACCCTCCGGGACTTGGTGAAACAGGACGACGGGTTTTTCTTCAAGCTCGCCTACCAATTCCGGCACTAATGTCTTCGTCCATCATTCTCGGTACCGGCCGCGCCGTCCCGGCCCGGACCGTCACCAATGCCGAGTTTGCCACCTCGATGGATACCTCCGACGAGTGGATTCGGACCCGGACCGGGATTCGGGAGCGGCACTGGATTACCCCGGGAGAAACCGGGGTCGATCTCGGCCTCGCGGCCACCCGTCAGGCGCTCGAGATGGCACAGTTGAACGCCACCGACCTCGATGCCATCATCTACGCGACCATCAGCCCGGACCATTTTCTGCCCGGCAATGGGGTCTTCCTCCAGCGGAAACTCGGGGTCGGGACCATCCCGGCGTTCGACATCCGGCTCCAGTGTGCCGGCTTTGTCTACGCGATCTCGATGGCGGATGCCTTTGTCCGGGGCGGGGTCTACCGGAAGGTGCTGGTCGTTGGCCAGGAGATTCAATCGACCCGGATGGACGTGAGCCCCCGGGGGCGTCATACGGCCGTGCTCTTTGCCGACGGCGCCGGCGCCGTGGTGCTCGGCGTCACCGACGACCCCAACCGTGGCATTCTGACGTTCGATCTCCACGCCGAGGGGGCTCACGCAGAGAAGCTCTGGGTTGACGAGCCGGGCGCGATCTACAACCCCACCGTTGACGCCGAGCGGTACCGGGAAGGCCGCTACTTCCTCCAGATGGACGGGAAGGAGGTCTATCGGAATGCGGTGGTTCGGATGCCGGAGTCGGTCCGCACTTGTCTCGACCGAGTCGGCGTGTCCGCAGCGGCGCTTAAGCTGGTCATCCCGCACCAGGCGAATCTCCGGATTTCCGAGGTGGTTCAGAAAGAACTCGGGCTCCGGGACGACCAGATCTACAACAACATCGAACGCTACGGGAATACGACCGCCGCGACGATTCCGATTGCGCTGGACGAGTGCGTGCGGGCCGGCCGCCTCGGGCCCGGCGACTTGGTGGCAATGACCGCGTTTGGATCAGGATTTGTCTGGGGGAGCGTTCTGCTCCGGTGGTAGCGTTCAGGTCGTGACCAGCGAGTATTTCCGGGAGTTCCGATGTTGGGCACTTCGACCGTCGGGTGTTTCGGCATTCGGTCTCCGGCATGCGGCGATCATTGGAAGTCGCTGAACCGGCTTCCCGGCTCGCGATTTTGGGCGTACTGGTCGTAGTATCGGCAGGTCATTGGAGGGATGAAGTCTGAAACCGGAGTGCGGTTGGTTGCGTACTGCGACAACGGTTAAGTCGTTGACACACAAGGGGGTTCAGATGTTTGAGTTGATCTCGCTCGGGATTGCGGTGGCCGGGTCCGTCTTTGCGTTCGGGTTTGCCCGGGGTTTTGTGCGGCGCCGGCTCCGGTTTGTCGATGCGGCCAAATCGCCGGTGGCACCGCTGATCGCGGGGGGCCTGGCGATGGTGATTGCGTCGCCGTTGACCATCTTACCGCTGATTACCTGGCTGACGGCGGCGTTGGTGGGGATCGGCACCGGGCTCGGTACGGCCAGCGGAATCAAGGCCCTTCGAAGCGGAGACTGAAAAAGATCCAATCAATGGGTCAAGAGCGGCTCCACTGGGCCGCCAACCCCGCCAACCCCGCCAGCGTCGCCGCGGCCGTCACCTCGGCGTCCGGAATCAGGAGGTAGACCCAGGCCTTGCCGCCATGTTGCGCCGCGTACGCCGAGGCGTGCCGGCACCAGGTCGTCGCCGCCAGCGCCTTGGCAAGGACCTCTGGATCGTCGATCTGGTTTGCCGCTTTGGTCTCGACAAGATATTTCCGATCCCCCGTCTCGACCACGAAGTCGGGTTCGTAACCGGCGCCTTGCCCCCAGGGGTTGAGGTCGACCTGAGCACTGGCCACGGCGCCCGCCAGCCGCTCGTTGCTGTCGGCCGGAAGCCGTCTGGTTAGCTCATACGCGAAATACTTGGCGTGGTACGGGGTCAGGCTCATGCTTGCGAGGGTGCCATCCTCGATGAGCTCGCCTTGGCTCGGTGTTATGTTCCCGAGCGCCTGAGTGGCCTCATTCGGGCCATCGTCCATTTTCTTCGATCTTGAACCTTGAGCCGCTATGCCGTCAGTGACCTGTACCCGATGCGGTCAGTCTCGCGATCCAGTTCCGTTTCGTCCGTTCCCGAACGCACTGGGGCAGCGCGTACTGGACCAGATCTGCAACGTCTGCTGGAGCGAATGGCTCAAGCTCCAGCAGCAACTGATCAACCACTACGGGCTGAATCTCCGGGAGCCGCGCTCCAAAGAGTTCTTGCTCGGCGAACTCGAGAAGTGCCTGTTCACCACCGCGCCCCAATCCTGAGCGACAAATCAACCGCGGGCCCCTTCGGCTCGAGGTCCTCGGTCATCCCCAAGAACCATTCCGGTCCCCGCCGGGCCTTGAGCAAGAACCCGTAGTCCAGCGTCAGTTCACGTTGGTCGAGCGCCCGGGTTCCGGTATCGTGGTAGTTCGGTGATTGATAGAACAGGTTGATGAACATGGCCTGGCGTCCGGCAAACCGGAACCGAAACCCGGTACTGGCCGAGGCAAAGGTCGTGTGCTGGTAGATCGCGAGGTCGCCGGATCGGGGCGTGTAGCCCGCCCCAAAACCAAGTTCCGCTGTCCACCGATCACTCAGAGCGCCCCGCAACGTCGTGGTGGCGGCCGCTGACGCCACTTGGCGTCCGAATCCGAGCGGGCCGGTCGGCACGGTCACCGCCACCGTCGTTTGCCAATGACCGGTATGGCGGTAGCCACCCAAGAACCGAACGTCGCCGAGGAAGCTCCCGGACCGGGCCCGGCTCAGGCTGTCGCCGTTGGGGAGTTTGATGGCGTAGTCGTAGACGTTGTTCGGTCTGATTTCCCGGGCTTTGACCTCGAGTCCGGTGACCCGGTGGTACCAGTTGAGAACCCCATCCATAAAGCCGTTGTAGGCGCCGTTCATGCCGGCTGACACGCCCACGAACCCTCGGCCGGTGTTCCGGATGACCGTGCCTTCGAGCCGCAACAGCTCAGCGTCGAGTACCACGGACGAAGTGGGCCGGCCGGAGTACTCGATCAGGCTGGCGTAGTCGGTCAGGAGCCGAACTTCCCAGCGCCGATCCGGGTCGACATAGGGTTGAAAGAAGAGCCCGCTCCGCGAGGTGATGACCGGGTTGACGGCGAAGTAGGGTGGCAATCCCTGGGCGGTTGCCCGGTCCGCCAGCAACGCGGTCGTGAGAAGCCAGGCGGCGGTTCGGCGAGTTACCACGATTCGGGTCCCGAGTGGCGAGTGAGAACAGGATTTGACGCGGCAGGGCGGTTCGGTTCGGCGACGGCGCGAACCAAGAGGTCGATGGTGACGTCGACCGGGGCGAGCTGGGGAATCAGAGGCATCACACCGGATGGGGTGCCACCGAGGATGCTCGCGCCGAGCAGGCTGCCGAGCACGGCTCGGGCAACCAATAGCGCATCGCGGCTCGGATCGATGGTCGCAACCACCGCGGCGATGGCCCGCTCGGTTGGCTCGATGATCTGGGTCCGGTATTGGCTGACGAGGGCGGGGGCGTTACCGGTCTCGGCGACCAAGACCCGGAGCATGTCGGCATGGGGCGCCTGCCGTGCGATTGTCCAGATCGACTTGAGCATCGCGGCCAACCGCGCTGTCGGCTCCATCGGCATCTCGGTTGGCTCCGGCCAGAGCGGCTCCTCGACCACCCACTCGCCGAGGGCGGTGAGCAGGCCGTCTTTGTCGGGCAGGTAGCGGTAGAGGGTGCCGACCGTGACGCCGGCCGCCTTGGCCACATCCTCCATCGTCGTGCCGCCGAACCCGCGCTCGGCAAACAGCGCCAAGGCGGCCGCCTTGAGTTCTCGGGGCCGGGCCTCGCTCCGGCGTTTCCAGGTCCGGCGGGCCGGTGAGGTCAACCGGGCTCGGCTCGCTTGAGGTGTTTGGGCCCGGCGCCTCGTTGCGGCAACAGGAAGTCCGGATGGACGTCCAGGGTTTTCGGGTTGTACTCCCAGTGGTGTTCGAGCTCGTAGGCCAGCGAGCGCGCCATCCCGTCGAGGCCGGGAAAGAGCGTGGCGTTGGTGATGTTCATGCTGTAGAGTGAGAACATCGCGTCGTCCCGAATCCGTTCGGTATCGAGGACGATCTTGGCCAGGGTGCGTTGGGGATCACGATACGATTCGATGATCCGCTCCACGGGTCGGTCGAGCACACCCGGCACCACGAACGTGGCCGATTGCGCCACCAGTCGCTGATTCATGACCAACGGTTCGCCCTGGACCGCAAACCGCAGGTTGTTGGGAATGAACCAGCGGTCGTAGTGGCCGGCGTCGTTCAGGCGAAGATCCCTGGCCGCCACGCCACCTTTCTCGGTGGTCACTTGCTCACCGAGGAGCCTCGGAACACAGAGTCCCCAGACGGCCGCCGGCTCGGTGGCCGCCTCGAGGGCAAAGAACGCCGCCACGAACGGTGACCAGGTGAAATCGAGGAGCCGGGTTGGGGCGCCGTGGTGTTGCATCAGGGCCAGCCACTGAAAATCGTCGTCCCGGTCCGGCACATGGCTCAGGTAGAGATGGGCCTTCCGCCGGAAAATCCGATTGACTCGGAGTTCCTGGCGCGACCACGCCTCGGGCTTGACCCGGAAGGTCTTGAAATAGCGGGAGATCGTGCTGAAGAGTTTCCACCTGGCGCTTTGCTGCCCCCGGAAGGCCCAGGTTCGAAATTCGCTCCCGCCGACTAAGCGCTGATAGTCGGCCCAGGAGTCGATTTCGATCGTGCGGTACTTGCTCATACTGGTAAGGTGGCGAGAGGCCGGACTAGTGGCAAGAACAGACCGAAAACGAAAAGAGGCGGTCGGATGACCGCCTCTCGCTCGGACCCGCCGATGGGTGCCGCGTCTAGTCTTCGTCGCGATCGACCTTGGACGAGATGGTCTGGCGGCCCTTGTTCCGGAGAATCTCGAGTTTCATGACATCGCCGTTCTCGTACGAGCTCATGATCCGGAGCAGACTCGATGGTCCCCGGGCTTTCCGGCCATCGACGCTCAAGATCACATCACCGCCCTTGAGGCCCAGGGTGTTCCGCTCGGGGGCGTCGATGACCAAGACCCCTTCCGCGGTACCGAAGTAGGCCCCGAGATCAGCGTTGATAGGGGCCAGTTCGAGGTCGGCAAACGGGCCCCCGAAGCTGAACGCGAAGCCATTGGGGTCCGGCGTGCCCCTGATCCGGGGCGGGTTGACCCGGATCTCGCCCAGGCCCTCCAAGTTCCGGAGGTTCCCCTCGATTTGCGGCATCCGGAAGAAGGTGTTCCCCTCGCCCAAGTCGCGCATGGCCAGGCTTCGCTCGTTGGCGGTGACGATGCTGGCGGTGCGGGTGTCCCGGCCCCGCCGGTACTCGACCGCCACGGTATCGCCGGGTTCGAGCTTGGCCATCAGCTCGGTGAGCCGCAAGGCCGCGAGCGACCGCTCGTCGTCTGCGTTCCGGTCCCCTTCGGCCTTGATCAGCCGCTGGCCGTTGAGCCGGGTGATGATGTCGCCGGATCGAATCCCGGCCTTGGCGGCCGGCCCGCCCGGGGTCACGCCGCTCAGGGTGGCCCCGATCGAGTCATTGTCGACCGCCCGCATGTCGAGCACGACGCCGATCCGGGCCCGCCGGCTCGTCACCATGTCCATCGGATTCACTTCTTCGCCGTTGAGATACACCCGGGCCCGCGGGGTTCGCTCCGGGGCCGGTCGCCGCTCCTGGGCGGCCATGGGGCTGGAGGCAAGGGCCAAGGCCGCAACGCACCACAGCGATCGATTGGTCATCCTGCTATGACTCCTTGGGGCTCAGAACCCCACGTAACGGGCACCAGTGAGGTGAACATCCACCAATGCGTCGAGCAGCCCGACCCGCTCGCGCCACAACTTGATCATTCGAATCTGCCGGGCCTCCGCCTCGAGCATCCCGACCGCTTCGAGCTGCCGGTCGACCCGCGCCAACTGGTCTTCGAGAGAAGACGTGACCGCTACCGCCCGACCGTCGACCACCTGGCGGTCCTGGTCAAATCCGGAAAGGGCTTGTTCGAGGCCTTGCGACTGGCTCATCATTTCGGCCAGTTCGGGATCGGCGGCCACCAACGTGCGATGGTCTGGGCGGCCGTTGATCATGAATGCGGCGAAGGCAACCGATGCTGCCAACGCCATGCCGCCCAGGACGACTCGGCGCACCTGCTTGGCCCGCCGATCGGCGGCGGCTTTGAGCCGGACAGCTCCGAAGAGATCGCGCGACGGCCGGAGGCCGGGTAGGGCCCGGAGCCGGGCCACCCGCTGATCGAGTCGATCGAGTTCGGCCCGGCACACCGCACAGATCTCGATGTGATCGCGCCAGTTGCGGACCTGCGGCTCGAGCCCGGGCTCCCGGGTGGCCAAGAGCTGCTCCATGGAAAGATGGGTCATGCGATCGCCTCCTCGCCGAGCCATTTGCGGAGCCGGGCATGGGCCCGAGCCAGCTGCGATTTCGAAAAGCTGACGGTCCGGTCCATCATCCCGGCAATTTCTTCGTGAGTGTAGCCCTCGACATCGTGGAGCCAAACGACGGCCCGGGAGGTTTCCGACAGCCGCTCCAACGCGGCCTCCAAGTCCATCCGGAGCGCCGGGTCTTCTCGCTTCATCGGAGCGACATCATCGACCAGGTCGTCGGTGTCGCGGTACTTGTTCCGACGGAGCCGCATCAAGGCCTTGCTCGATGCCACCGTCCGGACCCAGCCCCAGATGCTGCCCTGACCCCGGAACTGACCGATGCTCCGGAACACTTCGATGAAGGTGTCCTGGACCACGTCCTCGGCGTCCTCGGTGGTCCGACAGATCCGGCGAGCCACGCTGTAGACCGGCGCTTCAAAGGCGCGGAACAACGCCTCCTGGGCCTCGGGGTCGCCGGTGCGGAGCCGGGGCAGTACTGCCTCGGCATCGGCCAGCCGGTAAGCGTCCATTCGTAGGGTTCCTGTCAGCACGTCGGGAAAGATGTCTAACTTGGGGTTTTGGTTGCAGATTGGGGGCATGGCAACTCCTCCCGCTGAATGGCTCGAGCACCTCCAGGACGAGGCCGATGCCGCGTTCCTCTATCGCAAACTCGCCGCTGTAGAGCTAAGTCCAGACAAGTCAACAATTTACCAGAGCCTCGCCGAGGTAGAAGACCGCCATGTCGGGGTCTGGATGAAGATCTTGGCCGAAGCCGGACATTTCCCGCCCGCCCCGACCCCGACCCGGAGGGCTCGAATCATGGCCCGGTTGGTGGGTTGGTTTGGTCCCCAATTTCTCCTCCCGGCCCTGCTGGCGGAGGAAGGCCGGGAGGTCAAAGGGTACCTCGAACTCCACGAGCGGTCCACTGGGAGCCCTGCGGGCCGCCCGGCGTTGCGGCTGGCCAAGGAGTCGAAAGAGCACGCCGAACGGTTGGCGGGCCTGCTGGGGCGCCCGGGTGAACCCTGGCATCAGACCGGGGCCGGCGGGTTCGTTCGAAACGTGGTGTATGGGTTTAATGACGGGCTGACGGCCAATTTTGGGTTGGTGGCTGGAATGATCGGGGCCCAGGGGTCGCTGGATACGGCCGGTCACGCGGTCGTGGTGGCGGGGTTGGCGGGGGCGGTTGCCGACGCGTTGTCGATGGGATCGTCCGGGTATCTGGCGGCCAAAAGTGAACGGGAGGTCTACGAGCACGAGATCGCCATGGAGCGAGAGGAGATCCGGCTGATGCCGGAGCTCGAGACGGAAGAGCTCTCGCTGATCTACCAGGCCAAGGGGATTTCCGAACCGGAGGCCCGCCGGATGGCCGAGGTGATCATGGCCGATCCGGAGCGGGCCTTGGCGGAGAAAGTTCGGGAAGAGTTGAAGATCGGGGATGCGAGCAGCACCCCGATGCGGGAAGCCTTGGTAACGGGTTCGGCCACCTTGATCGGGGCCTTGATTCCGGTGGCGCCGTTGCTCATCAGTACCGAGCCGTGGGCGCTCTGGACCTCGTTCGCCGTGGCGATGCTCTCGCATTTCTTCGTGGGGGCGGCTCGGAGCCTGTTTACCGGGCGGGGAATCATGCGAAGTGGGATCGACATGCTCGTCGTGGGTCTCGGGGTGGCGGTGGTGGGCTATTTCCTGGGCGACTGGTTGGTCAAACTCCTTTGATCGGGGCACGCGACATGGCCAGGATATTTCGAGCGGCGGCGGCGGTGGTGATGCTGGTGGGAGCCGCTGGGCCGGCGGTGGCGCAGGAGCTCTCGGCTCGGCAACGGGCCGCGGTGGCCGATACGATTCGGATCCAAGCCGACCGGTTGATTGGAACGATTGGGAACATCGACCGATTCATGGATCTGTTTACGACCGAGCCGGATCTGGTGTACGTCGACAACGGGCGGATCTATCCGAACCGGGAGGCGTTGGCCAAGGCCGCGAGCGGTTTTTTCAAACGGGTTCGTTCGACCGGAGGCAGATGGGATCCGGCCCACGTGCTGCCGTTGTCGTCGAGTTCCGGGGCCTTTACCGGGATTTTTCGGCCCCAGATGGTGGATACCGGGGGCGTCGCGCTGTGGACCGAGGGGAAAATCTGGACGTTCGTGTATCAGCGTCGGGGCGGGAAGTGGGTCATCGTCCAGGCCCATGAAATCAATGCGAAACCGGCGCCGTGAAGTTCCTTTGGCCGGGAGTAGCGGCGCTGGCCCTGGCGGGGTGTCGCGGCGGGGAGCCGGCCAAGCCTAACGTCCTGTTCATCGCGGTCGACGATCTTCGGCCGGCACTCGGTGCCTACGGCGATTCCGATATCAAAACCCCGAACATCGACCGGTTGGCCCGCTCGGGTGTGACCTTTCTGGATGCCCACGCCCAACAGGCGGTCTGCAATCCCTCGCGGACCAGTCTGATGACCGGACTCCGCCCGGATTCGAGCCGGGTGTGGGATTTGGAAACCGACTTTCGCAACACCGTGCCCGATGTGGTGACCTTGCCGCAACATTTCATCCGGAACGGCTACTACGCGGCCGTCATCGGCAAGGTCTATCACAACATCATTCCGGATTCGTTGTCGTGGAGCGAACCGGAAATCAAAGTACCCGGGTTTCCGTACGACCCGGATGCGGTCTACCACCACCGGGACAACGTCGCGATTCAGGAAGCCCGCAAGGGCAAGACCATTGCGGCGGGACAACAGGCTCAGTCCATCGACCGCTTTGGTCTCTGGTACCTCAAGGCCAACGCCACCGAGAGTGTCGACTTGCCCGACAGCGTGTACTACGACGGGGCTCAAACCAATTCTGCGATTCGCAAACTGGCCGACCTCGTGAAACGGAACCAGCCGTTCTTCTTCGGGGTCGGGTACTACCGGCCCCATCTGCCGTTCAACGCCCCGAAGAAGTACTGGGATCTCTACGACCGGAACGCGATTCCCCTGGCCCGAAACCGGTTCGTGCCCAAAGACGGGCCGGAAGCGGCCATCGACAACATGCGGGAGTTGCGCGGGTATGCCGATTTCGCCGAGGTCCCGCATCCGTTTCGGGGCGGGGTTACCGAAGCGCAAAGCCGGTTGTTGAAGCACGGGTACTACGCCTCAGTGAGCTACATCGATGCCCAGGTGGGTCGGCTCCTCGATCAACTCGACAGCCTTGGTCTCACCAAGAACACCATCGTCGTTCTCTGGGGCGATCACGGCTACAAACTCGGTGAGCACAACAGCTGGGCCAAGATGACCAACTACCAGATCGACACCCACTCTCCCTTGATCATCCGGGCGCCGGGCACGATCCCGGCCGGACTCAAGATCCGCCAGATGGTCGAGCTTGTGGACGTCTATCCGACCCTCAGTGAATTGGCGGGTCTCGAGGTGCCGTCTCACGTCCAAGGAGTGAGCGCGGTGCCGCTGGTCAAGAACCCCGGCCAGGCCTGGAAACCGGCGGTGTTCAGCCAATTTCTCCGGAAAGGGATCTGGGTGGCACCGGACGGCATTGAGTACATGGGCTACAGTATGCTCACCGATCGGTGGCACTACGTGACCTGGATGAACTGGAGTACCAAGCAATTCACCGCTCACGAGTTGTACGATCGGGAGGCTGATCCCGACGAGAACGTCAACCTGGCTTCGAGGCCGGAGTACGCGACGGTGCGGAAAGATCTCGAAGCCGAGCGGCTGGCCGGCTGGCGGGCCGCCGTCCCGGCGGGTCACTAGCGTCGGGGTAACCCCGGCCGTTAGGGTTCATAGTGGGACGGAGGAACCCAATGCAGATCTGGAACTCGGCCGCGGTTGTCGCGGTGCTTTTGGTTGGCGGAACCGACCGGCTCGCGGCCCAGGCGGAGGGGGCGGAGGTTCCCACTTTGGTCGGCAAATGGCAGCTCGATCCGACCCGCAGCGATCGGCCGAGCCGGATGGACCGGGGTGGTCTTCCCGGCGGTTTTGGGGGCGGCCGCCGCCCGGGCGGGGGGCGCCCGGGCAGCGGGCGTCCGGGCAGCTTTCCAAGCGGAGGCGGGCGGGCCACCGGTGAAGACGGTTCGCCGGTGATTCGCCAGCTCCTCCGGCCGTCGGACACGATGGAAATCGGGCTCTCCGACTCCACGGTGTCCCTGCTCGACGGCGCCGGATTCAAGCGCCTGGTTTGGACCGACGGCCGGGAGATGGTCGATACCCTGTTTGGCGGGGAAGTGCGGCGCACCAAGGTCAAACGAAAGGCCGAGGAATTCGTCCTGGAGCAGACCATCGACGGCGACACCAAAATCCGAGAGAAATACCGGCTCGACGCCAAGCAGGGTGACCTGGTGTACGACCTCAAGGTGGAGTCAAAGCGGATGCCGATTCCAGTCGAGATTCGGCGGATGTATCTCAAGATCAAGAACTAGGTCCGGCCCCCGTTTAGATTGCAGACAGGAACTTTTCGGGAGCTTCGATGGCCATTCCCATGATTCCCGACGCTGAGCGTGGCGCCGGGATCCATGTGTTGCGTTCCAGTGCCATTTGCCGGGCCTGGAACGGCATTCAGTACCAGGCCGGTCTGTCCGGCACCAACGTCGGGTCCAAGCGGCTGTCGATGAACGTGGCCACGGTACCGCCCGGCGCCATTGCGTTTGCCCATATCCACGTCGATTTCGAAGTCATGCTCTACATCCTGTCGGGCCAGGTCCGCCACTGCTATGGCGAAGGCTTGACCGAAGTGGTGGACAACGGGCCCGGCGATTTCATTTTCATCGAACCCGGCATCCCGCACGAGGTGTTCAACCGGAGCGACACCGAGCCGGTGGTGGCCGTGGTGGCCCGCTCCGACGCGGGTGAATGGGAGCACATCGTCGACTACCCCAGCACCCATCGGCCGGCCTCGTGAGTCCCTGGGTTCTTCGCATCATCGTCGCGAATGTCGTCGTGTTTTTTCTCCAGCAGACGATTCCGGCCGTCAACTCGCTGCTCGAGCTCCGGGGCGCCGGCCTCCTGTGGCGGCCGTGGACCCTGGTGTCGTACATGTTTCTCCATGGCGGGTTCAGTCACATCTTCTGGAACATGTTGGGGCTCTATTTCTTCGGTCCGGTGCTCGAGTCGCGGCTCGGCGGGGCTCAGTTCGTCCGGCTTTATCTCCTGAGTGGGTTAGTCGGCGGGCTGGCGTGGCTGATTTTCAGTGCCTTTCCGGCCGGGGGCTTTGGCGCGCTCATCGGCGCGTCCGGCGGGGTCTTCGGCATCCAGCTCGGATTCGCCTACTTCTGGCCCCGGCAGCCGATCTACATCTGGGGGGTTCTCCCGATCGAGGCCCGCTGGTTGGTGGTGATCATGACCGGTATTTCTCTCTGGTCTGGTCTTAACGGCGGCGGCGCTGGCGGTGGAGTCGCTCATTTCGCGCATCTTGGTGGGTTTCTGGGCGGATTCCTCTATCTCAAGTGGCTCGAGAACCGCCAGAAAGCCCCAATGCGAGAGTGGCAAGAACAGTCGCGGCCGGTGGTCCCGCGGCTGGAGGGGGCCGGCAAGGCGATGGAACGGTGGGGCAAGATCCGCCGCGATGATCTCCATGAAGTGAATCGGACCGAACTCGATCGGGTCCTTGACAAGATCAGCCAAACGGGGATTGCGAGCCTCACGGCGGGCGAACGCGAGTTCCTCGACCGGTTCAGCGCCAGGCTCCAATGAGGGTTGGCGTCCGGGTTGGATGTCTGGTCGGCTTGGTGCTGGTCGGGGCCGCCGGGCCGGCCCGGGGTCAGATCCCGGGCGACGAGTTGCCGGTCATGTCCCGGTCTCGCAATGAGTTCCTGGCCAATACCTATGCCGACGTCAAGAAGGTCCTGGCCGATTGGCAGACGTTCCTGGCCAAAGGAGACCCGAAGCAGCTCGGCCGCTTGTTCACGGAAGACGGGCTCTATTCGCCGACCGACGGCTGGTACGTGCAGGGGACGGATGCCCTGGCGGACACTCTCCTGGTGCGGGCCGGCCGGATCAAGAACTACCACGTCACCCTGCTCGATTTCACGGCCAGCGGCGGGTTGGCCTATTACCTCGGCCGGATGCGCTATCGGTTGGAGGGCGGCGCCGGCGCGGATGTCACCGGCACCTTTGTGATGGTGCTGTATCTCGACGGGCGCCGGTGGAAGATCCGGAGCTACGTCGAACGCCCGGTCGGCAGCTAGCGCATCGATCCCGCCGCCGCACCCGTCGCGATCGGGAGGTCCATTCGCCGGCTCCAGTCCACCATCGACCCGTCATACATTTTGGTACGCCTGCCCAGCGCCCGCGCCACGAGATAGAGGGCCGCCGCCCGGGTTCCGACCCGGCAATACGTCACGATCGTCGCGCCATCGGTCACACCCGCCGCCCGGAACATCGCGATCAGCGTCGCGGGGTCCTTGGCCTTTCCCTTCTCAAACAGCGAATTCCAATCGAGATTGACCGCCCCCGGAATGTGCCCCGCCCGCGGCACCCCGTCCTCCGCCACCGCCCCCGTATACTCGTCCGCCCTCCGAGCATCGACCACAACCACCCGCGGGTCGCCCGCGGCCGCCCGAACCCAATCCGCCTCAACCACCAACGAATCCCTCGCCGTCACCGTAAGCCCCCCCACTCTCCCGCCGAGCGCCGAGACCGGATGCCCCTCTGCCCTCCATCTCCCAAGACCGCCGTTCAGTACCACGGTGCGTTCGGCCAGTCCGAGATAGTCCAAGGTGTAGAACAAGCGGCTGACCGCGAGGATCTCGCCGTAGAGCAGAATCTTGGAGCCGTCCGTGACGCCAAGACTCTCCAGCAAGGAATCGAGCGCGGCCGGCGGCGGCAACTCGGTGGCAATCCCGTTCCGCTCCGTTACGAAGCTGCTCATGGCCACAAACCGGGCCCCCTCGATGTGCGACGAATCGTAGGCCGCCCGATTGCGATCGACATGGAGGACGACCAGCCCCTCCTCGCCGTAATGATGGTGGAGCCAGTCGGGGTCGACGAAGTAGGCAAGGCCTTCGCTGGGCGGCTGGGCGGCGGCCCGGGGCGGCGGCCCGACGAGCGGGAGTTCGCTTCGGGGACTCCAGTCCCGCATCGATCCGTCGTAGATCTTCGGCCGGTGCCCCAGCAGCCGGGCAATGAAATAGAGGTGGCTGGCCCGGAGTCCGACGGTGCAATAAGTGACGATCTGTTTGCCATTGGTGCCGCCCGCGGCCGACAGCAGGGCCTCGAGTTGCCGGGGGTTGACCAGGGTCGAGGCCACGCCGTTCAGGGCGCCGGCCCCGTCGGAGTAGGTCTGATCCCACGGCAAATTCTCGGCGCCGGGAATGTGCCCGTACCGGGGCAACCGCTCCGCCTCGGTGGTGCCGGCATATTCCTCCGCCGACCGGCCGTCCACCAGGACCACGTTGGTGTCGTTGAGGTGCTGCTTGATCCACTCGGCGTCGACGACGATTTCGGGACGGGGCTTGGGCTCGATGGTGCCGGCCGTGACCACCGGCGCCTCGGTCGAGACGCTCTGGCCGGCGGCTTTCCACTGGATGAGTCCGCCGTCCAGGATGGCAGATTGGTCGCCGAGGCCGAGATAGTCGAGGGCCAGGAAGGCTCGGGGCGTGGTCCAGGCTTCACCGTACAGGATGATCCGGGAGTTCGAGGAGATCCCGACCGATTCGAACAGGGAATCGAGATAGGCCACGGTCGGGAGCTCAACGCCGGGGCCGGTGGTGGTCCAGAGCTTGGAGGCGGTGATGAATCGGGCGCCGGGAATGTGACCTCGGTCGTAGTCCGCCCGGTCGCGGCCAATCTGGAGCACGACGACGCGGGGGTTCTGCCGATTGGCGGCCAGCCACTGAGCCGTGACGAGGAGATTGGGGTTGGGCGCGTTGGCGGCCAACAGCAGGGGGAGCAGCAGTGAAAAAGGCATCGCAACAGCTCTCGGTTAAGGCTTGCCGGGTCAATCAAGCTACTGAATCAGGCGAACAGGGCGACCTGCCCGCCGGTGTGCCAGAACAGCACCTTGGCGTTTTGGGGAATCCGTCCGTCGCGGCAATAGGCAATCAACCCCGCCAGCGCCTTGGCCGTATAGGTCTGGTCGACGAAAATGGCCTCGGTCCGGGCCGCGACCCGCTGCGCCTCCAGGGACGCGGGGGTTGGTTCGCCGTAGCCGGCGCCGACGAAGCCGTCGTCGACTTCGACCCACACGGCCGCGTCGAGGGTCTCAGCGTCAAGGTCGAGGATCGGAGCCATGCCTTGGACGATGGACCGAACCTGGGCTTCGATCGCCGCCGCCGGGTCGTCGGCGCTGATCCCGATGACCCGGGTGGCCAAATCATGCATGGCCACTCCAGCTACCAGGCCGGCCGAGGTGCCGCCGGAGGAACAGGCATGGACGATGACGTCGGGTACGGCGTCCTGCGCCACGAGTTCCGACACCGCATCGGCGAAGCCTAACGCTCCGATCGGGGTGGAGGCGCCCAATGGGACAATGGCCGGCCGGCGGCCTTCGGTCCGAAACCGGGCGGCGGCGGCTTCCATTCCGGGAACGCGCCCCTCGCGGCCGCCGACGTACTCGAAGGTGGCGCCGAGGAGCCGGTTGAGGAGAGCGTTGCCCGTCGGATGGCTGGGCTCGGTTCCGTTGACGATGATGTGACACGCCAAACCATGGGCGGCGGCGGCCGCCGCGGTGGCCCGGGCATGATTGGACTGGACCCCGCCGCAGGTGACGATGGTGTCGACGCCTTGGCGCTTGAGGTCGGGAATCACGTAGTGGAGCTTGCGGACTTTGTTGCCGCCGAATCCGAAGGAAATGGCGTCGTCCCGCTTGATGAAGATCCGCTGGCTCAGGCCGAGCGACTGACGGAAGCGAACCAGTTCGTCAACCGGGGTGGGGAAGTGCCCGAGGGCAACGGCGGATTGCCGGGCGAGCCCGGCCAGTCCGCTGGCGAGTGGTTTCATGCGGACGAGTCTAGCGTTTAATGGGGAGCGCCCGCAAGCGGGTGAGGCATCGAAAGGCAATGGCCGCGGTGTCGCCGGGCTCCCCGCTGGACAGAGGGAGACTCGGCGATCGCGGCCAACGTGGTGCGGTCAGTCGGGGCGGGGGCCCGGCCAGGGTCGGACTCGCGGTTGTGGGGCCAGGGCCAGTCGTCCGGTCGATTTCGGATCACCACCTGGTGTTGCCCACTCCCGGCCGGAGGAGGGCGGGAAGAACATCACCCGGATGTCGGGTTGCCGTTTCCGCCGCCGGGCCGGGCTCCGGGTCTCCGCCAGTTTTACCCGAAGGGCCGCCAATCGTTCCAAGACCGCCGTATTGATCCCCATCGTCAGATCCTCCACGTGTGCGGGAGGGTTTCGTGGGCGCCGGACCATCCGGGCTGCTCTTCCCGTACGCGATCCAACCTAGGGATCCGTCGATGCTACCACAATTTGAATATTTGTCTCCGATACTATGATTTTTCTTTGCATTGAGAGGCACCCGAGCTTGACCCCTCCGGGGCTCTGCCGTACCCTTCTCGTATCATCCAGTTCAATTTCGTTCCGTCGCTGCTCGAGGCCTCTGGGCTTCATCCCTGGCGCGTCCCGATTCTGGACGGAGCGAGCTCGGCGGTAACCCATTCCTTTGGAAGAGGGAGTAACATCCATCATGAACCGCTGCGTCGTCATTGCGTTGGTTGCCCTGGCCGGCTGCACAGCCTCGGCGTCCCGAGAAACCGACTGGCCGTCCCTGGGTCGGACTTTTCGCGGCGATCGCTTCTCGCCGCTCGGCGCGATCAATGCCGAGAACGCGGGTCAGGTGGGCTTTGCTTGGGAGTATGAGGCCCGCTCGCATCGGGGCCGGGTCGAGCATGGCCAAGAAGCCACGCCGGTGATGGTCGGCGGCGTCTTGTACGCCGCTGGGCCGTGGGGCAGTGTGTTCGCGGTGGACGCGAAGACCGGGAAGGAAAAGTGGCGGTACGATCCGGCGGTCGACGGGAGCTATAACCGCCGGGCGTGCTGTGACGTCGTCAACCGGGGCGTCCAGGTCGCCAACGGCGCGGTGTACGTCGGAACCCTGGACGGGTATCTGGTCAAACTCGATGCCGCGACCGGCAAGGAGGTGTGGCGGGCCGATACCTTCATCGATCGCGATACCCGGTTCTACACCATCACCGGCCCGCCGCAGGTGGCTAAGAACGTCGTGGTCATCGGGAATAGCGGCGCGGAGTTCGGGGTTCGCGGCTACGTGACGGCGTACGATCTGGAGACCGGCGCCGAGAAGTGGCGGTTCTTCACGGTGCCCGGCGATCCGGCCAAGGGGCCGCCCGAGAACCCGGCGATGGAGCAGGCCCTGAAGACCTGGGGTCCGAAGACCGACTGGAATTCCGGCCTCGGCGGGACGGTGTGGGGCGAGATGAACTACGATCCCGACCTCAATCTGCTGTATGTCGGTACCGGTAACAGCACGCCGTACTCTGGCTGGCACCGCGATCCCTCGGGTGGCGACAATCTCTACTTGGTTTCGATTCTGGCGATCAATCTGGACGACGGCCAGCTCAAGTGGCACTATCAGCAGGTGCCGTGGGAACTCTGGGACTACACCGCGACGGCCAACATGATCCTGGCCGACCTGACGATCGAAGGCCGCCTCCGCAAAGTGATCATGCAGGCGCCGAAGAACGGCTACTACTACATCCTCGACCGGGAAACCGGCCAGTTCATTTCGGCCAAGCCGTTCGTGTTCACCAACTGGGCCACTGAGATCGACTCCGCGGGCCGGCCCAAGATCAATCCGGCCGCCAATTACCAGGACAAACCGGCAGTGATCTTCCCGACCCAGGCCGGGGCGCACAACTGGCAGCCGATGGCATTCAACACTCAGACTGGCTTGGCCTACATCCCGGCCCGGGAACAGGGGATGGTCATGGCCAACCAGCCCGAGTACCGGTGGATGAAGGGCGACGTCAATGTCGGGTCCGTGGGCATGCTTGGCTTCATTCTGGATCTGCTGGGCCCCGCTGAGCGGGCCCTGTTCGATCAAACCATCGCGGCCCATCCCGGCCTTCCTTCGCCGAAGACGAAGGAAGTGCTGATCGGGTATGACCCGGTGGCCCAGAAGGAACGGTGGCGGGTGCCGATCGGCACCGGCGACTGGGCCGGGGGCGGGGTGCTCACCACCGCGGGCAATCTGGTGGTGCAGGGAACCTCAGCGGGGCGCCTCCGGATTTATCGGGCCGACACCGGAGTTCAGTTGGCCGACATCGATGTTGGTACCGGCATCATGGCGGCGCCAATCAGCTACGAGATCGATGGCGAGCAGTACCTCGCGGTGCTGGCCGGCTTCGGGGGCGCCATCGCGCCGGTCTACCCGAAGGAAATCGCCGCGTATCGGTATCAGAACTATGGCCGGCTCTTGGCATTCAAGCTGGGCGGGGCCCCGACCCCCTTGCCGCCGGCCCGGGTAACGCAGACCACGCCGGAGCCCCCGACCCTGGCTGGGATGACCGATGCGATGGCCGACCGGGGTGGCCCGATCTTTGGGGCCAAGTGCAGTGTCTGTCACGGCGGCCGGGGTGAAGCCCAGCTCTCCGCCTATCCGGATCTCAATCGTCTCACAATCCAGACTCACGCGGTGTTCGATTCGATCGTGCTGCACGGCCGCCTCAAGGACTCGGGAATGGCGAGCTTTGCCGATGTCCTGACCCCGGCCGATGCCTCGGCGATCCACGCCTATCTCTTGCGTGAGCAACGGAAACTGTGGCGCGAGGAGCAGGGGAAACCATGACGCTCCGCCTCAGGTTCCTTGCGCTCGTCGCCCTCGGGGGGGCCGTTCCGGTATCGGCACAAGGCCTCCTCGACTCCGCTCGGACCCGGTTGGCCAAGATTGACGGGCAAATGGACGTGGCCGGGCTCGATTCCACGGTCGAAGTCCGCCGCGACCGGTGGGGCGTGCCCCACATCTACGCCAAGACGGTGCATGACCTGTTCTTCGCCCAGGGCTTCGTAGCTGCCCAGGACCGCCTCTTCCAAATGGAGATGTGGCGCCGGCAAGGCGAGGGCCGGCTGGCCGAGGTGTTAGGCAAGGGTTCCGTCGAGCGAGACAAGTTTGCCCGGCTCTTCAAGTACCGCGGCGACATGGCGCGGGAGTGGAACAGTTATGCGCCGGATGCCCGGGAGATCGTCGCGGCGTTCGTCGACGGAGTGAACGGGTATATTCGCGAGGTCCGGGATCATCCCCCGATTGAATTCGCGTTGCTCAATTTCAAACCGGAGCCCTGGGCCTACGACGTGCCGCTCCAGCGAATGGCGGCGTTGTCGATGACCAGCAACGCCCTGACGGAGGTGGACCGGGCCAACCTGATCAACGTCTACGGCCTGGCCAAGGTCGAAACATTGTTTCCGGTGGACCCGGTCCGCCGATTCGATCCGGCTCCGGGGCTCGACCTCAAGGGCGTTGGCGTCGCCTCGCTGGGCGCCGCCGCTCAGATGTATGCCGGTCTCGGCTATCCCCGGTTCGATGGCTCCAACAACTGGGTCATCAGTGGCAAACGGACCGCCACCGGCAAGCCGTTACTCGCCAACGATCCGCACCGGGCGGTGACGTTACCGTCGCTTCGCTACCTCACCCACTTGGTCGGACCCGGGTGGAATGTGATCGGCGCCGGCGAGCCAGCCCTGCCGGGGGTGGCCGGAGGCCACAACGAGCGGATTGCCTTCGGATTCACGATCGTCGGGATGGACCAGCAGGATGTGTACATCGAGAAACTCGGGCCCTGTCCGCGGGCGGCCGCCAAGCGGTGTTACTGGAACCGAGGGGCGTGGAAGCCGGTGACCGTTCTTCGGGACACGATTCCGGTCAAAGGCGAACCGGCCCGGCCGGTCGACCTCGAATTCACCGAGCACGGGCCGATCGTGAACGTGGACTCGACCGGCACCAAGGGGTTCGTGATCCGGTTCGTGGGGACCGAGCCGGGAACGGCCGGGTATCTGGCCCAGATCTCGATCAATCGGGCCCGCGATTGGCCGACGTTCAAGGCGGCGGCCTATCGGTGGCGCCTCCCGACCGAGAACATGATCTACGCCGATGTCGACGGCAACATCGGGTGGATCGCGGCGGGGCTCAACCCGAACCGGACCTGGAGTGGCCTGTTGCCAGTGCCGGGCGATGGCCGATTCGAGTGGCGGGGTTTTCTGCCGTTTTCGAAATTGCCGCAGTCGTTCAACCCAGCCAATGGCATCATTGCCACGTCCAACAACAACATCATGCCGAAGGGCTATCCCCACCAACTCAACTATGAGTGGGCCACTTCCTACCGGGCCGATCGGGTCACCAGCCAGTTAGGCTCCCGCTCCGACTGGACCAGAGCCGGTTTCGAGCAGCTCCAGCACGACGAGCATTCGTTGGCCGCCGAGGCGTTGGTCCCCGAGCTTCTTGGTGCCGCGAAGCGACGGGGCGTGTCTGGACCGGCGGTTTCGCTGCTCGGCCAGTGGGACTTCGTGATGCGGAAGGACGCCGCCCAGCCGTTGGTCTACATTGCTTGGCTCCGGGCCCTGGGCCCGATGGTCTATCAGCCGTTGTTGGGAGACAAGGTTGGCCGGCAGCGCGGCCGGGAATGGGACCTGCCGCTGTTGATCCGTCTCATCAAGCACCCGGTTCGGGCGGCGGCTCGCGACTCGGTGGTGCTGGCGGCGCTCGACGAGGCGATGGCCAATCTCACTAAGGAGTTCGGCACCGATCCGGCGTCCTGGCGCTACGGATCGGTCCATGTCGCCAACTTCAGGCACCCCCTGTCGAATGCCTTTGATCTGGCGGCGGCCACCCGGGGCGGCGATGACAACACCGTCAACATGACGGGTGGCCCAGGATGGCTTCAATCGAGCGGGGCAACCTATCGCGGGATCTTCGACGCCGCCGACTGGGACAACTCGGTGGCCACCAGCGTGCCGGGCCAATCGGGCCAGCCCGGCAGCCCGTTCTACGACAACCTGCTGCCGTTATGGACCAACTATCAGTACTTCCCGCTCGCCTATACTCGCGGCGCGGTGGAACGAGAAACCAAGCACGTGCTCATGCTGAACCCCACCCGGAGCGCTCGATGAAAGCCATGACCCTGACGGCCGCGGCCGTCGTACTCGTTGCGACGATCGCCGCGGGCCAAACCGCTCCACAGGCCAAGGCCGATGGCGAGACCGTGCAGGGAGAGTGGTCCGGGGATGTGGCCGTGTTCAAAGGGGTGCCGTTTGCCGTGCCGCCGGTGGGAGCGCTGCGGTGGAAGCCGCCGGTTTCCCGTCCGGCGGGATCGGGCGCGCGGCAGGCCACCCAATTCGGGGCCTCCTGCATGCAGACCGATCGATTGGGGGTCTGGAGCAAGGGGATCGCGGCGGTGTTCGGAACTGCCGACAAGATCTTCGATGAGCCGCTCAATCCGAGCGAGGATTGCCTGTATCTCAACGTCTGGACCCAGGCGCCGGGGTCGGGCGCCAAGCCCGTCATGGTCTGGATCCACGGCGGATCCAACCTCAACGGCAGCGGCTCCTCGAACTGGTACGACGGCGCGGCCCTGGCCCGCCGAGGCGTGGTGGTCGTGTCGGTCAACTACCGCTTGGGCGTGTTCGGGTTCTTGGCCCACCCCGCGCTGGCAGCGGAATCGCCTCAGGGTGCGGCCGGCAACTATGGCCTGATGGACCAGCTCGAGGCGCTTCGGTGGGTCAAGCGGAACATCCGCTCGTTCGGTGGCGATCCGTCGCGGGTTACGGTGTTCGGGGAATCGGCCGGCTCGATCGACATCATGCACTTGATGGCGTCCCCCCAGGCGAAGGGGTTGTTCCACCGGGCCATTGCCCAAAGCGGGGCTCCGATGGCCCCGATGCTCGACCTGAAGACGAGCGGCGGATTCGGGGTGGCCCTCGCCAAACTGGTCGGGGCCGACACCGCTCAGGATCAACTGGCCGCGTTACGGGCCAAACCGGCGGCCGATCTCCTCACCGCCCAGGACCGGATGTTTGCCGGCGGCATGTTGGTGGGTCCGAACGTCGACGGATCGGTGTTGCCTGACATGACCGCCCGGATCTTCGAGCGAGGCGAGCAACTCAAGGTGCCGCTCCTGGCCGGCACCAACGCGCTCGAGATGACGACGCTCCGGATCTACTTGCCCCGGTTCGAGCGCACCGCGGAAGGCTATCGCAAATGGGTGACCCAGACGGCCGGCGCGGGCGCGGAAAAAGTGCTCGAACTCTTTCCGGCGTCGACCGCGGCGGAGATTGAGAGCGCGAGTCTCGAACTCTCGACCCACATGCTGTTCACTTGCCCGACCCGGATCGCGGCCCGGGCGATGACCAAGGCCGGCCAGAAGACCTTTATGTACCAGTTTACCCGGGTGGCGCCCGGTGGCGACAAACTCGGGGCCTTCCATGCGGCCGAGATCAGCTACGTTTTCGGGAATCGGTTGGCGTGGTTCCCGCGCGACCAAACCGACGAGGCTTTAAGCGCGGTGATGGGTGACTATTGGATCCGGTTCGCGACGACCGGCAATCCGAACGGCGGCACCGGCCCGACGTGGCCGGCCCATGGCGGTGGCCGGGAGGAATATCTCGAACTCGGAAACCAGGTCACCCCACGGGCCGACCTGAAGCGGGACGTCTGTGATGCCCTGGAGCCGGCCATGCGGTCGGGGTGGGCAAAGCCGACTTCCTAAGAAGTCCATCTACCGGTCAGTCGGGACGCCGCGAAAAAGTGCGTGGACATCGATGCGGAGTTCCCGGCCTCCGGGCGACCGCCAAACCAGGTTGGCGTCGTGCGGCGTGTCCTTAGCGGCGCTGGGCCGGGACACGCAAATCTGCTTGGCGTTGATATCGACCAGCCAGCCTTCCCGGACCCCCATCTCGAGGTAGGCGTCACGCTTGTACTCCCGATCGTAGATTCGCGACCCAGCTCCCGAGACCTCGATGGCGAGCCATTGCTCCGGCACGTCGTCCCATTTCGCGCTGGAGCCTGGGCGACCGGCTCACGAAGAGGACCCCGTCGAGTAGTTCGTACCGATTGCCGTCGTCGGGGAATTCGTCCAGTTCGTCGACGGTATAGCGACGGACGGGTAATGGATATGGCCATAATTTGGGGACTCGGCGTGACAGATGGCAACTCGGCATCCCCCACGATGCCGACCTTCGAGGCTTTCCCGGTAACCCGAATTGTGCGACCCGGGGCGAAAAAGCGTGGGCCTGTCACCCCCGGCTACGGCTGCAACTTCCGCCGGAAAAAATCGACGGTGGCGGAACCGACGGTCAGAAAATTCGCGTGCCGCATGAAATGATGGGTGTCATCCACGATGACTAGCGTCTCCATCGGCACCCCCTTGGCATCGAGCCGCCGCACTAAATCGGTACTCTGGCTGAACCGGACGTTCCGGTCGTCGTCGGCGTGGATGATCAGCACCGGCGAGGTCCACGTCTTGACTGACGAAACCGGTGAGGAGGCCCACGCCACCGCGCTGGCTCGATCGGCGTCCGGCGCTCGCTCGTAGCGGTCGGGGTACAAGAGGTTCCGGGTCCGCTCGACGGTCTGATCGTGCACCCCGTGAATGTCGACCCCGGCCGCGAAGAGCCGCGAGTCGCGGCCCAAGGCCAGGGCAACCAGATACCCGCCGTAGGAGCCGCCGTAGATCCCGATCCGTTTGGGGTCGACATTCGGCTGCCGCGCCAACCACTCGGCGGCCGCTTTGACGTCGATGTACTCCGAGGCCCCGGCCGCCCCGGCCCGGGCGGGCCGATGGAACTCGAAGCCATAGCCGATGCCGAGCCGGTAGTTGACCGACAGGACGACATAGCCCTGGCTGGCGAGGTACTGATTGGTGGCGTAGGCGTTCGAGTAGTAGTCGGAATAGTGCCAGCCGAGCAGCATTTGGCGGGGCGGGCCGCCATGGACGTAAATGATGGCCGGACGTTTCCCGGTACCCGTCGAAGGCTCGAACAGCTGATTGTGAACTGTCACCCCGTCCGGGCTCTTGAAGACGACTTGTTTTGGCGTGACCAACCGCCCGGCCGGATACTCAGTGGGAATCCGGTCCTCCGCCAGCAGCCGGTGGGCGCCGCCGCCTAACGGCATGACGGAGGCCAGCGGAGGCCGGTCGGTCGTGGCGGAAATGAAAGCCAGGGTGCCGTCCCCGGTGACGGCCGGACTCCACTCCAATCCAGCCCCCGGCGTCATGACTTCGGCCGCCGCCCGGTCGACCGGTACCTTCACCACATGGCGGCGGTCGATGTCGAGCGGATCGATTCCGGCGTTGGCCGTGAAGACCATCCACCGGCCATCCGGCGACATCTTGATGTGCTCGGCCATGAACCGGCCCGGCGTCAGCAGCAGCGCCTCACCACCGGACTCGGCCATCGAATAGAGGTGGGGCCAGCCATCCTGGTACGACAGGAACACGATCCGGCCGGCGCCCCAGTGCAGGTTGGTGCCGCCGTCGGTGCCGGGCACCGAGCCCCGGAGGGTCTTCGGGGCGCTCCACAGCGGGACCGCCACTCCAGTCGCGACCTCGGCAGCGTAGATCGACCACGGTGCGGGGCGCCGGGCCAGCAGGGAATCGACCGCCCCGCCGGCTCCGGGGGTCCGGATGAAGGCTACCCGCCGCCCGTCGGGTGACCACCGCGGTGAGCGATCGCGGGTGTAGGACGGAGCGAGCCAGGCAATCGGGGTGTCTGAGCCGCCATAGACGCCAATGAACGAATGGTCGCCGCGGTTCGAGACGAAGGCGAGTTTCGACCCATCAGGCGACCACACAGGCGAGTCGTTGCTGCCCCGGGCGTTGAACAAGGGCTTGGCGGCTGCCGATCCGTCGACCGGTACCGAAAAGAGCTGGCCGCCCCGAACGAAAGCCACGACATCACTCCGCGGCGACATCACCGGTTCATCGCCGTCGGCGAGGAGCTTGGGTTCACCGCCGGCAAAGGGAACCGCCCAGATCTGGACCTTCGGCGGCACCGGCGCAAACGTCGGATTGACCGGGAGGCCGTCGTCCCAGTTGGACCCGTGGTCGCCGCCCCGGACATAGATCACCCACTGCCCGTTGGCCGACACGGCCATGCTGGTGAGTTCCTGGCCGTCGTCGGTTTGGTAGTTGGTCAGGCGCCGAGCCGCGTACGTCGGCCCCTCGGCAGCGTAGAGGTTCCGGAGGCCCCGCTCATTCAGCGCCCAGGCGATCCGCCCGCCGGTGGCGGCGGCCGCGAGTTCGTTCGGGAACGGATAGGACCGGATTTGCTCGAGCGTGAATCCGGATTGGGCCGCCACCGGCTGGATGGCGAGCCCGATGACGGCGACGACGGAGAGGAACGGGCGCATGAGGAACCTCGGGGTTTAGCTGACGCGAACGACCATCTTGCCAAGATTGGTACCGCTGAAGAGGCCGAGGAACGCCTCCGGCATCTTCTCGAATCTGTCCACGATCGTCTCGGTCCACTTCATCTTGCCGGCGGCAATCCAGCCGGTCATGTCCTTAATGAAATCCGGCTGCCGCTGGCCGTGGTCCATGACGATGAACCCCCGCACCGTAAGCCGTTTCTTCAGGATATCAGGGACGTTCCGGATGCCGGGGCCGGCCTCGGTGGCGTTGTACTGTGAGATCAACCCGCAGACCGCCACCCGGCCGAACGGCTTGGAACACGCGAGCGCCACTTCGAGGTGCTCGCCGCCGACGTTCTCGAACGTCACGTCAATGCCATCCGGCGCCGCCGCGAGGACGGCTTTTCGGAGATTCGGCGTGGTCCGGTAGTTGATTGTGACATCGACGCCGGCATTGGCCTTGAGCCAGGCCCCCTTCTCGTCGGAGCCAACCGAACCGATGACCGTGCAGCCGCGGGCCTTCGCGATCTGGCAGACCACCATGCCGACCGCACCGGCCGCGCCGGACACCAGCACCGTGTCGCCGTCCTTGAGTCCCCCGATATCGAGCAACCCGACATAGGCCGTGAGACCCGGCATGCCGAGGGTGCCGAGATACGCCTGGGGCGGGGCCACCGACACGTCGATTTTGACCAACCCCTTGCCGTCGCTCACGAAGCCCTCGCGCCAGCCTTCCATGCTCAACACGAGGGCCCCGACGGAAAAATCCGGGTGCGTCGATTCTTCGACCCGGCCGACGGCCCCGCCGCCCATCGCGACGTTCAGCTCAAACGGGGGGACGTAGCTCTTGGCATCGGTCATCCGCCCCCGCATGTAGGGATCGACGGACAGGAATTGGTTCTTGACCCGGAGCTGGCCCGGCCCGACCGGAGGGAGCTCCGTGGCAACCAGGGTAAAATCGGCGGCGGTGGGCATCCCGACCGGGCGCTGGTTGAGTTGGAACTCGCGGCTGATGACGGGCATGGGCTGTCTCCAGGTGGATCAGGGCCCTTGGATCGCGGCAATGCGGTCGACGACCGCGGCCGGAACCGGCGCCCTTTGGTTGGTGTCGTAGTTGAACGCGACGACGATGCCGGTACCCTCGGCGGCCACGGCGTCATGCCGGGTGCTGACGATTCGGAACTCCGTCGTGAGCCGGTCGGCGCCGACCGCCGAGATCCGGGTGCCGACGAGCACGCGATCGGGGTAGGTCACAGGAATCCGGAACCGGCAACTCACCGAGTGCACGATCGGACCGACCCCCGGTGCCGCGAGCCCGGGCCGAAACCCGACCGTCTGAAAATAGGCAATCCGGCCGCTCTCGGCGTAGCGAAGGTACACGGTGTTGTTGACGTGTTGATAGGCGTCCATGTCGCCCCACGCCACTTCGATGGCGAGGACGACGGGATACCCGGCCAGGAGCGGATGGGTTGGCGGTTCGGTCATGGCGCCAGGACGACCGGCGCGAGCACCGCAATGACCGTAACCACCACGATGACCGCGACGATGTCGAGCAGGAAGCCGGCCTTGGCCATGTCTCGCACCGATATTTGTCCGGATCCAAACACGATGGCATTCGGCGGGGTGGCCACTGGCAGCATGAAGCCGGTGGAGGCCGCGAATCCGGCCACCAGCATGAGGACTTGCGGCGGTTGGCCAAGCGAGGTGGCGAGCGCCACGGTAATCGGCATCATCATGGCGGCCACGGCCAGGTTCGAGGCCAGTTCGCTCAGAATCAACACCGTTACCGCCAAGCCGAGATAGATCACGAAGGGCGGGAACCCGGCCAGACCCGACAACCCGCCGGCCATCCAGGTCGTGAGGCCCTGTTTTTCAATGGCATCGGCGAGGGAGAGACCGCCCCCGAAAAACAGCAGCACATCCCACGGAATCGTCCGGGCTTCGGTCCAGGTCAAGAGCGGCCGGCGTTGTCCGTCCCGCGTGGTTCCGCTCACCAGGAACAGCAGCACGGCGCCGGTTACTCCGATGGCGGTGTCGGACAGCTTGGGAAAGAGATCGGCCAGCCCGGGAATGGTGAAGGTGCCGAATTCCTTCCGTTCCCGGAGGAACCAGGCGAGGGCGGTCGCGCTGAAGATCGCCAACACCCGGGCCTCGCCGCCTTGAATCCTGCCGAGAGACGCCAACCGGTCCTTCAGCATGTCGGCGGCGCTCGGTCCGAGGTCGGCCTTGCTTCGAAAGCAGACGTGGACTAACAGAAACCAGCAGATCGGCAACAAGATCAGGGTGATCGGCATCCCCAGGGCCATGAACTGGGCAAACGACACCGAGGTGCCGGTCAGCTCTTTCATGCCGCCGACCACGATCAGGTTGGGCGGGCTTCCGATCATCGTCGCGTTGCCGCCTAACGTCGCGGCATAGGCCACGCCGAGCATCAGGGCGGTCCGGGTCCGGTCGCCGTCCTTGCCTTGGGCAAACAGCGCCCCCACCGCCATGGCGATCGGGTACATCATCGCGGCGGTGGCGGTGTTGGAAATCCACATCGAGATGAAGCCGGTGGCCAGCATGATGCCGAGGACGGCCCGCTTGCCGGTCAGGCCGACTGCCAGCACCAGCTTGTAAGCGATCCGGACGTGACTCTGCCAATGCTCCAGGGCCGTTGCCAGGAAGAATCCGGCCATGAAGAGGAATACCAAGTCATTGCCGTACGGCGCGGCCGCTTCCCGGCTCGAGGCCACGCCGAGTGCGGGAAACAGGACGATCGGCAGCAGCGAAGTGGCCACGATCGGGACCGCCTCGGTGATCAGCCAGGTGATCATCCAGGCGGTAACGCCGAGGGTTTTGCGGGCATCCGGGGAGAGCTCGCTCGGGCCGAACGCCAGAACCAAGGCGAAAAGAACCGGACCGGCCGCCCGGCCGACGAGCTTGGAATCGAATCGAGTCATGGGGTTGAGCTGCAAATATCCCCCCGAATGGGGCTTAAGTCCAATGGCCTATTGTGGAAACGGCTCCGAAGTAGGCGAACTCAGGGTGGTCAGGCTGGCACTCATTCTGCGCCTCTAGGCTGGTCATGTACCTTTGGTCCCGCTCCTCACTCCTCTTCATCGCCGGCCTCGGCGCGGGGCTTGGCCTCGGCCTGGGCGTTGCCCGGTGGCGGGAGGTTCAGGCGGCCAAGTGGACCGTCACCACCGCGCAGGTGTTCGAAGACGTGATGAGCGCGATCCGGACGACCTTCGTCGACTCCTTGACCGAGGAAGAGCTCTACGTCAAAGCCGCCAAGGGCGTCGTTAGCACCCTCGGCGATCCCTATTCGGCGTTTCTCGGTCCGGCCGAGTTTCGAAGCTATAGGAATCTTCTCAGGGGTCGGGGCGAGACCATCGGCCTGAGCCTCGAAGCGGGGGTAACGGGGTTGCGGGTGTTGGCCGATCCGGTCGTCGTGGCTGGAGCGCTCGCCTTCAAACTATAGGCCCCCCGTCTGGGCGTGTCCTATGGCCGCCCGGTGCCCGCCACCCAATCCTCACCTGACGGTCGATTGTTACCTGGGAGTGCCGAACCCCGCATGGAGCGACGGGACCTCGAGAGCGAGCTGGAACGGCTTCACTCTCACGGATACGCCTGGGCCATGCGCTGTTGCCGGGGCGACCAGACCGAGGGGAGGACGTCCTTCACCTTGCCTACGTCAAGATGTTGGAAGGCAAAGCTCAGTTCGAGGGGCGTTCCACGTTCCGGACCTGGTTGTTCGGGGTGATGCGTTACCCGGCTCAAGGACAGCGCCGATGGCAATGGAATCAGGCGCTTCGACTGGGGCGATGGTGGCGGGAGCAGCCGTCAGAGGTCGCGGGCCCGGTTGAAAGTCTGGCCGCCGAGGGATCCCGGACCCGGTTGCGGGAGGCGATGGGCCGGCTCTCGACCAAACCAGGTGAGGGGGACGTCGGCCAATCCGGTCATCAAGGGTGATGGCGGCCGGGAGTTGACCGCCGAGGAGCTAACCGCGCTGGGTGAGGTCGTCAAGTTCGCCGAGGGGGTGTTCGAACTGATCGGCGGGCTTCTGGCGCCCACCGGGGCCCTGCTCCTGATCGGGTTGGGTCTCTAGTGTTGTTGGGCGGCCGGACCCGGTTCGCCGAACCGGGTCCGGAGTCTGGTTTCGAATCCGCGAGCCGGCCCGCCCCGGAATTCGAAATACTCTTCGGGTAAGAGTCGCTCGCCTAACGACGGTGGGCGACTCGACTTGAGCTGCGACAGCAGAATGGTGGCGCCTACCTCGGAGGCGGACAGCCACTGGCCGGCCGCGAGTTCGGGATAGAGGTGGGCGTACTCGGGTCGAAGCCGAGCCTCGCGGATAAGGGTCATCATAAGCTTTGGTAGTCTAGCCTGCCGTCAGGAATCCGGAAGGGGTTGACGGCTAGACCACCAGATTGATGAGCCGGTCCGGGACGAAAATCACCTTCCGGATGGCCCTGCCATCTATTGCACGCACCACGGTGGGGTCCTGGGTGGCCTGGGTCTGCACCGCCGCCTCCTTGGCGCCCCGGGCCACCCGCACCGTGCCCCTGGTCTTACCGTTGACCTGGACCGCCACCTCGACAACGCTGTCTTGGGTCAGGGCCTCGTCCCAGGTTGGCCAGGGGGCCTGGAACACGGTGTCCCGGCCGCCCAGGCGCTCCCAGCACTCCTCGGCAAAATGGGGCGCAAACGGTGCCACCATGATGACCATGTCCTTGACGATCATCCGGGAGCTGCAGTTCGAATCTCGGAGAGCGTTGAGTAACTCCATCAGGGCTGCTATGGCCGTATTGTAGCCCAGGCTTTCGAGATCGCGGGTCACCTTCTTCTTGGTGGCGTTCCACTTGACCACGATGTCCCGGTGCAACTCTTCGCCGGTGAGCGTTCGGCGTTCACATTGATCGACCAAGTCCCAGAGCCGATCCAAGAACCGCCGCGGTCCGACCAAGCCGGCGTCGCGGAAGTCGCCACCCTCTTCAAACGGGCCGATGAACATCAGGAACAGCCGGAAGGCGTCGGCGCCCCATTTGGCGATGTATTCGTCCGGGTTGACGACGTTCCCCTTCGACTTCGACATCTTGGATCCGTCTTTGACGATCAGGCCGTGGGCCCGGAACCGCCGGAACGGCTCGTCGAAGTGGACCTGTCCCTGTTCCTGCAGCGCCATCGCTACGAATCGCGAGTACAAGAGATGCAAGACGGCGTGTTCGTTGCCGCCGATGTACATCGAGACCGGGAGCCAGGCCTTCACCCGGTCCGGGTGGAGTGCCCGATCCTCCAATTCGGTCGACAGGTAGCGATAGAAGTACCAGGCCGAGTCGAGGAACGTGTCGGACACGTCGGTTTCGCGGCGTCCCGGTTTCCCACAGGTTGGGCAGGGTACGTGGTACCACTCCTGGTGCCGGGCCAGCGGAGAGATGCCTGAGTCGTCGGGCCGGAAATCGTCGATGTAGGGGAGCAGTACCGGGAGATCCTTTTCGGGGACCGGCACCGGCCCGCAGGCATCGCAGTAGATGATCGGAATCGGTGGCCCCCAGTACCGCTGCCGCGAAATACACCAATCATAGAGCCGGTACTTGACGACGCCTTGGCCGGCGCCGCTCTGCTCGAGCCACGCCACGATCGAGGCGGTGCCTTCGGCCACGGTCTGGCCGGTGTAGCTGCCGGAGTTGACCAGACGACATCCGTCGGTCTCGGCCAGTGGCTCGATCAACGGAGTGGTGTCCGAGTCGTCGGGGCCCGCGATGACCCGCACGATCGGCAATCCGAACTTGCCGGCGAAGGCAAAGTCGCGCTCGTCGTGGCCGGGCACCGCCATGATCGCGCCGGTGCCGTACTCCATCAGGACATAGTCGGCGATCCAGACCGGAATCGGTTGGCCGGTGGCCGGGTTGATGGCGTGGCCACCGGTGAACACGCCGGTTTTGTCCTTGTCGCCGATCTTCCGGGACACCAAGTCGCGGGCGGCCGCGGCCTTCTGGTACGCGGTCACGGCGGCCCGGTGCCCGGCCGTGGTCAGCCGGTCGACCAGGGGATGTTCCGGTGCCAACACCATAAAAGTGGCTCCGAACAGAGTGTCGGGCCGGGTGGTAAATACCCGGATCGTCTCGGCACCGGCCGCAAACCCGATGTCGGCCCCGGTATTCCGTCCCACCCAGTTCCGTTGCGCGGTGGTGGTCGAGTTGGACCAATCCATCTTCGAGAGGTCATCGAGATTCTGGAGCAGGCGCTCGGCGTAGTCGGTAATCTTGAAGAACCACTGCTCCAGGGCCCGCTGCTCCACGACTGACCCGCAGCGTTCGCAGGCCCCGGCAACGACCTGCTCGTTCGCCAATACGGTCTTGCAACTTGGGCACCAATTGACCGCGGCTTTTTTCTTGTAGGCCTTGCCGGCATGGTAGAGCTGGAGAAACAGCCACTGGGTCCACTTGTAGTACGCCGGGTCGGTGGTCGCGAGGACGTGCTTCCAGTTGAACATCCCGCCGAGCGCGGTCAGCTGCCGGGTAAAATTCTTGATGTTGTTCGGGATCAGCACGCTCGGGTGGATGCCCACTTTGAGCGCGAAATTTTCGCTGTGGATCCCGAAGGCATCGAACCCGATTGGCTCGAACACCGTGTGTCCGCGGAGCCGCATGAACCGGCCGTAGACGTCGCTACCAGTGAAGGCGTAGAAATTCCCGACATGGAGCCCCTCGGCGGAGGGGTAGGGGAACATCATCAAATTATAGAACGGCTTCGGGGCCTGATCGAGGTCGGGCTCGTTGGTATGCCGTTCGGCCCAGCGCTGCTGCCACTTGGGTTCGAGGGTCTCGGGGGAGTAAGTCATGGGGGGAATATAGGACACGGATTACCTTTCGTTCCATGCCCGCCATCCATCCGCTGACCCGCCGCCTCGAATTGGCCGGGCTGGCGATTGTGGTCGCCCTGACCGCCCTCGTATGGGTCATTCTCGAATTGGGCCCCGGGTGGCCCAAGCCGGCCGTGATCGGCGGCTTGAATGGGCCTCACGGCCCTGATCTCGGTGAGCCTGGTCGAGC